>JBBIGU010000005.1:0-54882 GCA_037447365.1 Candidatus Peregrinibacteria bacterium
TCCGGCGGAACACGGTTGTGATGCGTCTTAATCTTCGCAGCATGTTTCGTTCCACCACTTTCGATCGTATCAGGATAAATGGTTCCCTGACCAAGCATCCAGTCTTTTGAGTTGAGTTTCATTTTCTTGAGAACGCGCTTCTGGACTTCCAAAAAGGTATCTCCGATGATAATGCGCTTCTTTTCTGGAGAGGTAACTCCCTTGAGTGCAGCAAAGAAATCCTTGCTCGCATCTTCGATGTGAAGGTTCTTGAATCCTGCTTTTTCCATCGCCTCTTGTACCTCTTTTGCCTCATTTTCTCGCATCAAACCCGTATCGACAAAAAGTCCGTAGACGTTGTTTACACCGAGTGTTTTTTCAAGAAGTGCGAACGCAACTGATGAGTCGACACCACCACTGACAAGCATAAATACTTTTCGATTTTTTACTTCTTTCTGGATATTAGCCTTGAGCTGTTCAATATATTCTTTGAGATTCCACTCTTTTTCAGCACCACAAAGTTCAATAAAATTTTCGAGCATTTTATTACCATTTGGCGTGTGAGTTACCTCGAGATGGAACTGAACACCAAAAAATCTTCGATGTTCATCAGCAATTGCAGCGCTGTTGCAGTCTTCTGTTTTTGCAATGACCTCCATACCAGGCGGAAGTTGTGTAACCTCATCACCATGGCTCATCCAAACCGTCTGCTCGTCACCCATAAACTTAAGGACGCCAACATTTCGGCTGATCTGAATCTGTGCATGACCGTACTCTTTGGTTCCACTCGACTTCACTTTTCCACCAAGAAGGTGAACGAGAAGTTGATGACCATAACAAATACCAAGAATAGGAATATTGAGTTTGAAAATGTCAGGGTCACAGGTTGGTGCGCCCTTTTCATACACACTATTTGGACCACCAGAAAGAATAATTCCCTTCATGAAGCGAAGAGCGCTGGCGGGTGTTGATGAGTCGTAAATTTCGGAATAAACCCCAAGTCTTCGGATGCGATTAGCAATAAGGTGAGCGTACTGACCACCGAAGTCGATAATGGCTATTTTGTCCATAGCCCCATTATACACTATGGTACAATACGTCCAACCACTTGTTTTTTGATCATATTTTGACCGACCTATGTCACCTCGTGTCCTCATTTTAGCTTTATTTTTCATGGCCGGACTTCTGCCGAAAGGGTGGAACAAGTTCGATAATACATCGCAAGCCATGTTGCTATATGGATTAGGGGCAGTAATCATAGTGTTACTTTTTTTGTCTTGGAGGGAGATTTTGAAGCAGAAAATGGATAAAGAGCATAAATTTTCAGCTTCGAATATGGTAAAGATGCTGGGAGTAGCCTTTGCAGCTACGCTGGTAGCGGCATTTATCGGTTCGCCTATCCAAAATATTGGGTGGAGTGAGGTTATGGTTATGGCTGCCGGAGTGGGGATATTTTTTATAGCGCAAACTTTTTCAGAAAAGGAGCGACGGGATTTTGCGCATCTTGTGCTCGGCCTCGCGCTGGCTGCGGCCACGCTCGGCCTCGCCCAGTATATCTTCCGCTCAGAAAATCGAATCGCAGGACCGTTTTTCGATGCTTCGTTCAAGCCTAATTACTGGCCGAACGCCTTCGCGCTCATGATTCTTACTTGCTGGCCGCTCGCTCTCACGATCGACGTCAACAAAACATTCGAACTAGAACTCACTAAAAAACGCATTATTGTTTTTGAGTTCGCGACCGTTCTCAAGGTGATCGCCATCACAATGCTTATTGCGGCACTCATCCTCACCTTCTCTCGGGCAGGATTTCTCGTCTTTATACTCCAACTAATTGTCATTGCATGGCTCACAAGGGGCACGATAAAAAACATAATCTCTCAAATATTTTCGCGAGCAAAACTTTCGCTTCAGAATAAGAGATCGCTTATCTTTATTGTTATGACTGTGATACTTGTTGTAGCAACAGTATCGGCACTTCAGTTTGTTCGCACCAATCTCACGACGAACAGTACTAACAGTTTTGCAGCAAAAGCGTCATTTGCAGGAACAGAACAGCAGACGTCGGTACTCGAGAGATGGCAGTTTATGAAGGGGGCGATCAGTCTTACATTTGAGCATCCTTGGCTTGGAAGTGGGCCGTTCTCTTTCCGCTACATCTATCCAAAAATTCAGTCCGACTTCCTTGCCGTCTCGGATCATCCACACAACTGGTATCTAAAAATTGCACTCGAAGAAGGTGTTCCAGCTGCACTCATGTTCATCGCACTTCTCGTACTCATCATGTACATTCGTCGAGATATTTTCACGCAAAATGGCATTACATTTTCTGGAGCAATAGTAGTCGCACTGATGGGTCCACTCGTGCACAATCTCGTGGATTACAATATGAACTTCCTCACAAACCAAATTCTCTTCTGGACATTTCTCGGCTTCTTCATAAGCGGAAAATCGATTGCCGGAAGGGCCGGAAACTCGCATTCCGCAACGCTCGCAGAACTTGTGAAAGCATCAAAAACTCCGCATTCAACACCCATCTGGCCATCTATTCTTGCCGCGGGAATATTATTTACAGGAACGGCTTTTCTTTTTGAAGGGCTAAGTTCCATAACGCATCATTACGAAAATACACAATTTTCTCGCAATCATTTTTTTGATGAAGCGCGATATGCCGTCTCTCAGGCAGATGCAGAAAAAGGAATTTCCCTCATGGAGCACCATCTTTCACTCAATCCATATGATGCATATGCATGGAATTATCTTGGTCAGGTTCAGGAGCGAAAAAATCCAGAGAGTGCGCTCAAAAGCTATGAAAATGCGATAAGAAACGATCCAGCAAACTCATTTAACTTTTACGTGAACTACGTAAAAACCGCTAAGAGACTCAAGAAAACAAATACAGAAACGTACAAAAAAATCACCGAAAAAGCGCATGCATTTCTTCTTACATATCCAGAAAAAGTACTCGCCGATATTCACTTCACGGCAAAAAGCGAAAACGTTCCAAATGCTATTGAGCTCGCAAGACTTCTCGACGATCTCAAACTTTCACTTCGAATCAAAAGGGCGCTTCAGAACTTTCGTTCGAAGCGCCCTAGTATCGTATCAAAATCTTAAATTCCAAATTCTACATCCGCCACTTAGTCAGCAAACTTCACTCTCAGGAGTCTACTGATGAGTTTTGCTGCTTCTGCACGGTTTAAATCACGCATTGGTTCAAATTTGTCAGCAGATGCTCCGTCAACAACACCAAGTTGATATGCTTGATGAATTGGATCGCTATACCAGATACTGTCCGGAACATCATTGAACGAATGGTCGTCTCTCCATGGAAGATCAACGAAGAACTCAACATCATTGTTGTACTGATAAAATCTATCAATCATAGCAACTGCTTCAGCGCGAGAAATGAAGGCATTTGGACGGAATGTGTTGTCGCCATAGCCTTTAACGAGTCCCTTTGAGGCGGCCTCAATGATCGTGTCGAAATACCAATCAGAGATCTCAATATCTTTAAATGCAACGTCACCAGAGCTATCGCCGAACTCCATTGATCCGAAGAAATTATTAACAGAAGAATCACCATAAACACCTCGATACAGCATGGCAAGGAACTCAGCACGAGTTACTTTTTGGTCAGGTTTGAAGGTCATGTATGAAGGAGATTTTCCATAGCCTTTAATGATTCCCTCCATCTTGAGGCGAGCAACATCTTTGGCATACCATGCACCAACAGGAACGTCTCGGAACTTAATTTTTCCTCGTTCATATCGGGCATAGACTTTGGAAATATTGTCAGATGCAGCGCTTACAGCAAGCCAATAGCTAGACTTATATACCGATGAGTCGAAGAAAATTTTTCCTGTACTCGAGAAAGACTGGCTATCCATAGTAGAAATAGCAGTCATTCGATGCCATGGAGCGACGATCGTATCAATTTCATTCATAAGTACCGAGAAATTGAATGCAGTTTTCTCGCTTGATGGCATGGCATTATATTTCTGAAAAATACCACCTTTAACAATCGCAGCAATTTGAGCAAAATCAGCGAATGCAAAACCAGTGATAGTTCCCTTGAGCTGATCACCAAAGTCACTCACGTCGGCACCTGTTCCTATTTTTTTTGCAACAGAAGCGTCATTGGAAATATACATAAATCCATCTCCAGTAACACCAGTTGTAATAGAAAAAAGTGCAGAGGTAAGACCCTTAATTTTATCAAGAGTTTTTTGAATAGTGGCCTCATTTCCTTTAACATCAGCCATGAGAGTTACGTATGGTATTGATGAAGAAGGGTTTGCCTCAACCGTAACAGAGTACCCCTTCGTGAGGAGCGAAAAGAAATCTTTATCAATATCAAATCCAAGTTCATCAGAGAACGCGGACAGTTCCTCTTCAACCGACATATCAGAACCAAAAGCTGACGCACCAAGAAGGCTCATCTCGGCATCAAATGTTTTTGATAGGTTATAACCTTCAGCGTAAAACGCAGGGTGTTTTGCAGGAGCGGAAGTATAGAGTGACGGAATGAATGACGTCATGGCCCCGACGAGTGGGCTCGTTCCCTTGGTAGCAACCGTTTGAAATTGAAGGCCGCCATTGAATTGAGAGATGCCAAATCCAAGTTGTCGGAAAGAATCAAGCGCCTTGGAAAAATTGAAATCATCATCGGTAAGTTCACCTTTTTCGAGAAGACCTGAAGAGATCTGAGATTGAACAATTGTGTAATAATCAAGGAAGAATGTAGAGAGTCGTCCGCCAGTAAGTTTGTTAACGGTATTGAGATATTTTGATGTCTTTGAAAAAACATCACCCTTACTATAACTCTTGAGGAGTGCAGAAATAACACTCTTTTCCTCAGAAAGAACGAGATACGAATCGACATGAGCAAATGTCATAGCGTTATCGGTATCGTCATAATAATCACGACCGCTCTCATTTGATTTTTCTGCGGTAGGATGAAGGCTCAAGAGAGTTGCCCACTGATTATCAGTAATAGGAAAAAGGAATGAAAAACCACCTGAAAGCGATGGTGATGTCATGGCTATATAAAACCGTTTTGAAGCGAGAAGATCTTTGAAGAGTTGTGTTGAGGTGTCAGAATTGCTTGATCCAGAGCTAAGCGCTGAAGAAAATGTATCAATAAGTGTTCCTGTATCGAATGCAGGAAGCTGATTGAGATCGACATCAAGATACATAGTTGTATCAGCTGGAAAAATATCGACTGGCTGAGTCGCGGCCGCAGCAAACGACACCGGAATGAAAAGTGCGAGCGCGAGCGTAGTCGCGAGCGCCTTTCGAAGAAGCTTTGTAAGCATGGTGAAAGGAGAGTAAATAAAGATTGTCACCATATTACGCCCTTTCCTCAAAAACAAAAATCCAAAGCTAAAACAAAGTTCTACCACATGTGATTACTCATCCAACGGCTTCATCAATGGGAAGAGAATCACATCTTTGAGATTCTCCTGATTGGTGAGAAGTGCAAGGATTCGATCGATACCCATGCCCCAACCGGACATTGGTGGCATGCCATGTTCCATCGCATAGACGTAATCATAGTCCGCCTCCATTGCCTCTTCATCACCATTCGCCTTGAGTTTGGCCTGGTATTCGAAACGCTGTCTCTGGTCGACAGGATCGACGAGCTCAGAATAGGCATTCACTACTTCCCATGAGTTCACGACGAGCTGGAAACGATCGGTAATATCTGGATTGGTATCATTTCGACGTGCGAGCGGCGAGAGGTCGATCGGATGTGAGGTAATAAACATCGGCTCGATGAGATAAGGTCGAGTAGTCTTTTTGTAGAGAAGGTCGATCAGATTTCCGCGTCCAAGTTTACCGTTATCCTCGAGGGTAATGCCCTTTTCTTTGATGCGTTTACGGAGTGCATCAGCAGTTTTTTCTTCATAAAAATCAATACCCGTTTTTTCCAGAATGACATCTCGAAGGGATTTTCGTGGCCACTTTTTTCCGAAGTCAATCTGGTGTTCGCCAACTTGAATTGTGAGTGTTCCAAAAAGTTCCTTGATGAAGTACTTAAAAAGATTTTCCGTGAAGTCCATATTATCCTCGTAATTCCAGTACGAAGCATAATATTCGAGCATCGTAAATTCCTGTAAATGCGAAGGATCCATACCTTCATTTCGGAAACATTTTGCGAACTCAAAGACGCGCTCAAATCCTCCAACAACCGCACGTTTCAAATACGTCTCCGGTGCAATGCGCAAAAAGAATTCTCGATCGAGCGCGTTGTGGTGTGTAATAAATGGCTTAGCCAAGGCTCCAGAAGCCTTTGCGGCAAGGATAGGAGTTTCAACTTCAATGAACTGATGATCTTCAAGATACTTACGAACCGTACGAATAAATTTACTTCGAAGAAGCATTCGTTGGGTCGTCTCAGGACTCATGAGCATATCTAAATATCGATATCGATATTTCGTTTCTTGATCTTGAACACCATGCCATTTTTCTGGAAGTGGCTGGAGTGATTTTGCGAGTAACACATATTCACGAACAAGGAGTGTAATCTCTCCATGTTGTGTTCGAAACAACTCCCCTTTTACACCGAGAAAATCTCCAGCATCAACTTTTTTCGCTGCAAATTTATACTTCTCTTCGCCGAGAACATCTTTCATGAAACAGATTTGAATCCGTCCAGAAATATCCTGTAACTGAGCAAAACTTAATTTTCCATGCGATCGGAAGGTCATAATGCGTCCCGCGAGAGAAATTTCGGTACCTCGTGACGCACCGTCCACGCCGCCCTTTGTTACCTCTTCAGTTTCGCGCATGCCTTTTTCGCCAAGAGTATGGGCCTCGATAGCAGTATGTGAGCGTTCGTATCGTTCTGGATATGGCTGCACACCAGCGGCGCGCATCTCTTCAAGTTTTTTGAGTCGGTCAAAATACTCAAGTGGTTGTTTAGTGTCCTGTTTTTCCTGCTTTATTTCTGGCTTTTTAGCTTCATGTTTCTGTGCGGCAATCGGTTTCTTTTTTCCAAATAATCCAAACATACAATTTAATAAGTTATAAAGCCGCTATAGTATACGGCCTGAAGCTATAAAGAGTAAATACCTTTCACCACGAAGCTAAGAAAAGTTGACAAATACAGGAAAAGTAATAAGATTAGATCTTAGTGAAATGTTTCTATCTATAACTACATTGTTATGTCTACACAATCACCATCGCCATCAGCAAAGCCAGCATCAATTCCACCACCTCCAAGTGCACCAAAGAAACGTTGGACAATGCCAAGTTTATCGACCAATCTTCCAAATCGTGCAAACGTTATGACAGCGATTGCTATCGCAACTGCAGGTGTGGCAGGAGTAGAAGGTGTTATGAAGCATGACGCTAGCGTAAAGCAGGCATATACTGAATATGGAACAGCTGAAACGGCGAAGTGTGTTGGAGCAGGTTTAAAAAACGCAGCAGAAAAAGGTGGAACAGTCGATCCAGGTGCTATTTGCGGAGACTGCCGAACATCTATAGCAAAAAGTTTGGACACGTATGTGCCATGGGCTCTTGTAAATCAAACCTACGCACGACCAGATCAAGACTTGATACAAGAAGAAGTTCGACGTGGAGCGAACCTCGTCTGTAAAGGGCTTGGAACAAAGGAATCAAAATAAGTCCTAGTCATCATCCATCGCATAGTCCATCGCCTTGCGTGATCTTTCGACAGTCATGAAGCGCATCTGTTCTTTCTTGAACATAAGTTCGATCTTGCCGGTTGGACCGTTACGATGTTTCTTGACGTAAACATCAAGCATACCTTTTCGCTGAGAGTCTTCTTCATAATAATCTTCTCGGTAGAGCATCATAACAACATCGGCATCCTGTTCGATCGCACCAGATTCACGAAGATCGGAGAGTTGTGGAATTTTGACTGGTCGTGATTCGACCGCGCGCGAGAGCTGTGACAGAACGACAATTGGAATATGAAGCTCGCGCGCGAGATGCTTCAACGCTCTCGAAATTTCTGAAATTTCCTGAACGCGATTTGCATTATTTCCACCCATACTCATGAGCTGCAAGTAGTCGACAATAAGCATATCCAAGCCATGTTCCATCTGAAGTCGTCGAGCCTTCGCACGAAGTTCAGCAATCGAACTACCACTCGTATCATCAATAAAAATTTTCATCGAGTTGAGTTCATCCATAACACCACCGATACGCGCAAAATCTTCGTCAGTAAGCTTACCAGTTCGTAATTTCCAAGAGTCGACCTGCAAAAGTGAACAGAACATACGCTCAACAAGTTGCTCTTTCGACATTTCCAACGAAACGACACCGACACCAAATCCCCTCTTTGCGGCATTCTGGGCCAAATTCAAAGCGAGAGCGGTTTTACCCATAGAAGGTCGTGCAGCCATGATGACCAGATCAGACGGCTGAAATCCAGACAAGAGATTATCCATATCGGTAAAACCAGTTGGAACACCTCGATATTTTTGCTTTGCTTCTGGATCGTGTAAGTTCGAAATTTTTTCAAATGTCTGCGTCAAAATATCTCGAACATGGACGAATTTGTCTTTCAAAAAAGTTTGAGAAACACCAAAAAGTGCCTTTTCAGATTTCTCCAATAACTCTTCGATTGCATCCGTCTCGCTATATCCAAGAGACATGATCGTATCACCAGCTTTGATAAGCTTTCGCAAGATAGATTTTTCTTTCACAATAAGTGCGTACTGCACGACATGGGAAGAAGTGAAGTTTTCAGTAGAGAGTTCAGCGATAAACGACACGCCACCAATAGTATCAAGAAGCTTTCGATCCTCCAGATAGTTGGAAAGCGTAACAACATCGATCGGCATACGGCGATCATAAAGCTCCATCACACTTCGATAGAGAATGGCATGAATATCGTGATAGAAGTCGTCAGCCGTTAGGATATCCGAAACCTTAATAATAGCTTCCTTATCAACAAAAAGCGCCCCAAGAATACTTCTTTCGGCATCAAGGCTATGAGGTGGAATTTTTCCAAAGGGTGCACTCATGGGATTGCAAGATTATAGGTCGCAAGAAACTATCAACAAATCACCAACGGGGTCACAGAATGACACAAGTTTATCTTTTTTTAAAGAAAATGTTAGGTTTGTGTAATCGTTTTGTAATGTTGGCGTGGTATCGTCATTCATGCTCAGCAGTAAGCCAAATAGCAAAAAGAATAATGAGTATTTTGACGGATCAATATCGAAAAACATGTGGACGAGTTGGCGAAGAAATTGCCAAACAGTTCTTGGTCGACAGGCATTACAACATTATGGCTATGAATTTTCACTCGCGATATGGCGAAATCGATATTGTAGCCATCAAAAACGACATTACCTACTTTTGCGAGGTGAAGACTCGGACGACCCTAACCTTCGGCACTCCCGAAGAAGCTGTCAATTGGAAAAAGCTTCAGAAAATAAAAAAGACGATACAATGTTACATAGATGAACATGGCTATACACCTTGGCAAATTGACATCATCGCCATATATCTCTCGCCAAAACTCAAACCACTCAAAATTACTCATTACAAAAATATCCCCTAGCCCATGGAAAATCGAAGCGTCGCATTCTACATACTCATAGGACTGATAGTGCTTGGCATAGGATATGGGGTATGGAACGGATTCATCAACAAAGGAACGATCGCCATCGCAACAAGTGCTCCATTCTCTGCGCAAATTGATACAGATCCAGTATTTACATGTTCATCATCGCCATGTGAATTTCGTGTAAAGACAGGTTCACACAGCGTAGCAGTGAAAAAAGATGGATATAGTGATTACACAAAGTTAGTTGATGTATCGATGGGAAATACAACCGAGCTACGTATTGAGCTGGAAAAGATTGTAAGAGTCCAGGTGATGAGTGAAGAATTTGTGGTGCCGAAGATAGAAAATCCATTTGTATTACAAATAGATAAGAATACGGGATTACAGGCTGTTGTGAAAAAATCGAAAGATATAAAAATGGATGACGAAGTGATCGCCTATTTTTCTCGTCCATTTGAAAGTCCAAAAATCCAAACAAATGTAGATCAATCAATTGTTTGGATTACAGATAAAGGAAAAATATCTTCATCTATATACAAAGTGGATGTTCAGAAAAAATCACGAATGCTTGTGCATGAAACAAAAGATAAAATTCGCGGAATAGTGCCATCAGAAAGCGGAAAAGTTTTAGCAGTTGTATTGGGAAATCAAGTAGAGATAGTAAATATTGGCGAAAAAAACACAACAACAATAATCCTTAAATCAACGCTCGATTCAGAAAAATTCTTCGCTTGGAAAAACGATAATATATTTTTTTATGTAGATCACAATGGCGAATCGGGAACAAACGTAGCAGCATTTTTGAAACGTAGTTATGTGAATAATATACAACAAGAAGATGCGATTCGAGCATGGACTCCACTGGAAGATTCAATCGAGCAAATCGTAAATGACGCAAAAGGTGGAAGTGGTGGTCGTCTCGTGGTAATTGGGAAAAAGGCTCATTACGCAGTGAATTACTGACACATGATCGTCTCATTTTGTCAGAATTTTTTTAATGAAATGTTAGGAAAAGTTTAGAAATTGGTAAGGCCGGACACGTATGATCGACTCATGCCGGTTACAGTTTCTACAATCAGTAATGATGGACTTGAGGGAAGAATGATCCAGGTGGAAGTTGATATTTCCGCTGGCCTTCCATCGTTTACCATCGTTGGTCTCGCTGATACTGCGGTACTAGAAGCACGCGAACGAATTCGTTCAGCGATCAAAAATAGTGGAATGACCTTTCCATCCAATCGCAAAACGATGAGTCTCGTGCCCGCAGATATTCGGAAACATGGACCGGCATTTGATCTTGCTATGGCGGTTGGGCTTCTGGCCGCCTCGCAGCAAGTTCCAATGAAATTATTGGAAGATGTGGCACTGCTTGGAGCACTTTCACTGAATGGTGAAGTTCGTGGAGTGCAGGGCATGTTGCCATTACTTTTATTTGCAAAAAAATACGGAATGAAGTCGGTCATTATTCCGTACGAAAATAAAAATGAGGCACGAGTTATTGAAGGATTGGATATTCGAGTGGTGAAAAGCCTGAGAGAGCTAGTGAATTTTTTGCATGGGAAGTTGGAACTTGAGAAGGTGGAGTCAGTTGTGGTGACGGGGAGTACGGTTGGTACAAATGGGACTTCAAGATACGAAGATCCGTTTATGGGGATTGTTGGGCAGGAGCGCGCGAAGCGCGCGATTGCGATCGCGGCGGCAGGACATCACAATATTCTCCTCTCTGGCCCACCAGGAATCGGAAAAAGTCTTCTCGCACATGCCATTCCAAAACTTCTGCCGCCGCTCACTCACGAAGAATTTCTCGAAGTTGCTTCTCTGTATTCATTGCGTGGCATAAACCTTTTTGACGAACGTACAATTTTTGAAAAGCCCCGTCCTGTTCGCGAAGTTCATCACACGGCATCACTAGCCTCTATTATCGGAGGCACAGCAGAGCTTCTCCCCGGAGAAATATCTCTTGCACATCGTGGCGTATTGGTTCTTGATGAAATTTCAGAATTTCCGCGCGATAGAGTGGAGTCACTTCGTCAACCAATTGAAAATGGATTCATTGTCCTGACGCGTGCATCTGGATCAGTAATCTATCCATGTAAATTTCTCGTACTGGCAACCACAAATCCATGTCCATGCGGATTCAATGGAGACAAGAAAACATTATGTCGGTGTACAGTAGCAGCATTAAGATCACATGAACGAAAAATTTCTGGTCCAATTCTCGATCGAATTGATCTCAAAGTTTTCATGGAATCATCAAATAAAAAAGACATCATCGAGATGCAATCAATCTCGACATCACAAACATCATGTATGTTATCAGATTTTTCTAAACAAGTGCATCACGCGCGCGCTCGCCAGCTCGCGCGCTACTCCATCACAACCACCTCCACCCCACTCTCCACCAATGCTGACCTCACAACAAAAGAACTCTTCGATTATTGTATACTCGAACCCACCGCACAAAAAATTCTCGCAGCCGCTGCAGAAAAGCTCAATCTATCGGCTCGTGCAATTCATCGTATCATCAAGGTTGCCAGAACGATCGCCGACATGGATCTCGAAGTAAATCACGAAACCATCAAAACACAGCACATATCAGAAGCGCTGCAATACCGTTAATTAATGCCATCAGGACCTACGGCACTCGTAATTCTATCCGGATGGACAAAAGGATAATCCTCAGCGCAATCTTTTAATACAGCAAATGCGCTTTCCATAAAACAAGCATCAACTCCATCATGCTGATCGCCTCGAAGTTCATGACTGTCAAAAACCACATGAGGAGGATCAGTTCTGGTCTTCTTGAGATTTGTAAGATCAACAAACTCGGTATTGGACATGTGGTATGCTCGCAAAACTTTTGCACTGGTGCCATTTCGTAATTCAGCCTCGACAGTAAAGGTTGGTTTACGGCCTCTGCTTCTCATGACAATAGTTAAAACCTCTAATTCAGGGTGTTCATGAACGGCAGAACGCGTAATATGAACAGCTTTTGTCCCAACATATTTTTCGGTTACACCTTGTTTGACCTGAATTCGAGGAATGACCTGCTCCATGTGACGAACCATAGCTGCAATTTTCTGAGCAGGCGTTTCTACGTGTTGTTCTACAGATTCAGCCGAATGATTAGCTTCAACTATATGGAGTCTTGGAAATGATTCTGCTGCCGATCCTTGTCCGCTCATAGTATATTTTTATAATATTTTACTAAATAATTATAACATAAAAGCACTATTTAGTAAACTAACTGTACACGACCCTTTTATCATGCTTAGCTTTAATAATCAAGACTGATCGGAAAAAATACAGTTATACAAAGCTGATATATAGAACACTAGAACTCTCACGAACTCTCGAGTATACTAACTTCCGATGCAAAAATTTCTCATTCGTGGCGGCAAGGTTCTAAAAGGCGAGGTAACGGTAAGTGGCTCAAAAAATGCAGCCCTTCCTATTATTGGCGCGGCACTTTTGACGGACGAAACAACCATTCTTACGAATGTTCCAGAAATTAACGATGTCTATTCGATTATTACGATTCTCAAAGAATTCAATATTGAATGCACATTTGAAAACCACACACTCACGCTCAATCCAAAGAATTTCAAGTATAAAGAACCTCCAAAAGAACTCATCGAAAAAATGCGCGCGTCGATTTTGCTCGCACCGATGCTTCTGATGCGAAATGGAAAATTTAATATGACCTATCCAGGTGGATGTGTTCTCGGGAAGCGTCCACTCGATACGCATTCTTTTGTTCTGCGAAAGATGGGCGCAGACGTTCTTGAAGATGAAAAAAATCTCAACGTTGTTTGGAAAAAGCCAATCGCCGGAACCATGGTTCTTCCAGAAATGAGTGTTACAGCAACGGAAAACGCGATTATGCTCGCAGCAATTACTCCGGGTGAAACACAGATTCGTCTCGCGGCTGCAGAGCCACACGTCCAAGATCTCTGTCACTTCTTAAAGAAGATGGGTTGTAAAATTGAAGGTATCGGAACGCACAATCTTACGATTCATGGTGTGAAGAAATTAAAGGGAACGAAATACGCCGTGTGCGGTGACTATCTCGAAGCGGGAACATACGCGCTTGCTGCGGCTGTCACAAAGGGTGATGTCAAAATTCATGGCTTACAGATGGACTATCTTGACAGTTTCTGGCAGAAGTTTGAAGAGGCAGGAATTCCATTTGTGCTTGAAAAAAATACTATCCACATCAAACCGGCAAAGAAAATCAAACCGGTAAAAATGTTACGAACCGCCGTCTATCCAAGTTTTCCAACAGATCTACAGGCACCATTTGGCGCACTGCTCGCTCTCGGAAATGGTGTAAGTAGAATTTTTGAAACGCTCTTCGAAGGACGTCTCAACTACCTGTTCGAATTAGAAAAAATGGGCGCTCATATTGAGCTCTTGAACCCACACGAAGCACTTATCATCGGTCCAACAAAGCTCAAAGGAAAACCAGTTGTTAGTTGTGATATTCGCGCCGGCGCCACCATGGTTCTCGCCGCTCTCGCCGCTTCCGGCGAAACTATTATCTCCGAAATCAAATACATCGACCGCGGCTACGAGCGGCTCGATGAAAAACTCCGCGCCATCGGCGCGGACATCCAAAAAGTGGATATCTAAAATCTAAAAGACTTTTTCAATCGCTCCCATCGTGTCCGTACGGAGAATTCCATTTCGAGATCCCGTCATTTCGACAAGTCTCTCCATTGTGTCCGGTCCCGGATGGTGATAGCTATTTTTGGCGCCAACAGAAATAATTGCGAACTGAGCACGTATGTGCGCGAGAAAATCTTCACTTGAGCTGTACTGACTTCCATGGTGACCAACCTTCAAAATATCCGCACGCAATTCACCAGATGCCCCATATCTTGCAATCATTTTTTTCTCGATCTCGAATCCAGCATCGCCAGTCATTAATATTGCGGATCGAACGTCAAAAACTCCACTATAATTCATGAAATCATGATCGCGTCCCACTAAGATTCTTGCCACAATAGATGTATCATTTGCATCTTTATAGTACTTCCCAGCAAGTGACTGAAATGGTGAGAGAATATCCATAATAACAGCATCATCCAGTAAAAAATCCGAATCACTCGACGCAATCCATACCGGAATTTTTTTTGCAGCAATCATTGTAATAATAGTCTTTTGCAATTCCGTCTTTTGTTCAACGCCGGTCATTAAAACATGTCCCACATGATAATCTTCAAAAACTTTTAAGAATCCCTCAACATGATCACGATCAAAGTGAGTAATAACAACGAGATCGATCTTTCCAGAAAGCCATCCTACTGCACGACGAAGCGGTTCAACAACGTTTGAGCCGGGGCCACCATCAACCAAGACAGTCCCACCATGTGGCAGTCGTAAAAGTATACTATCACCCTGACCAACATCGAGAAAATACGCATGTAGATGACCATCTGGAAGTGATTTCAAGACAAGCCAGCTAACGAGCGTGCTGATACACAGGCATAATATCCACCACCGCAACCATGACCAATAAAGAAACTTCCGCATAATCTTATTTGATCATACGGAAGTTTCTGATTTCTAAATTATTTCTAACAAATTTCTAATATTTTCCTGACCTGAATATATGCTTATGTATCGAGTTACTTATTGGCAACTTTTGCCTTCTTCTTTTTTCCAAAGAGTCGTCCGAGTCCGACAGAAGCGATAGCGATAAGTCCCATTTCAGGACCGGTTTCAACAAGTTTAATCTTCACAACCTTACCCTTACTTTCGTTACCATTAGCATCTTTCGCGGTGACCTTGAAGTAGTTGACGCCAGGTGTAAGTGTTGAGGCTTCGAAAGCGGTGTTTTCCTTAGCAAGTGTCTTAAGTTCACCATAAGTTTTATCATCAGTACTGTGGTAAACAACGTAGTTCAAAAGGTCGCCTGCAGAGTTCTTGCTACCAGTCCATTTCAATTTCGCACCAAGATTTTTCAAGGCACTCACAACAAGATTGGTAACTTCCTCCGGCGGTGTTGTATCTGCGACAGGAGTGACAGCATCACCATTCTTGAAGTTAAAAGTATTTTTTCCTTCAGCCATACTCTTACCATCAGTATCAACAATGTCTTTTGCAGTAAGTGTGTATTCAACACCAGGTTCAAGAGTAGTAGTAATCAAAACATCCATCTTGTTATCATCGATAAATACTCCACTCAACTCAAGAGGATTCTTGTCATCACCCTTCTTATTAAGAACGAAGTTTGTAGAAGGATCAATGTTGAATACAGAAGCTTTTGACAGGCTAACTTTGATAGTTGTGTCGTTTTCAATCTTTACATCCTTGATGATAAAATCATCAGCCTTTGGTGTTGCTGCATCAGCACTCGCAACAAGCTTGTCATTACCTTTTACAACAGCTGCATCTTTTGCGGCAGGAGCAGGAGCTGCTGGATGAAGCTTCACATAATCCTCCTTGCTAATAGAGCTTCCAGTAAATGTGGCTGTATCAGAAGTACCACTATTAATAGGGTTACCGGCAACATCTTCAATTTGGATTCCTGCAGTAGCGATATATTCGCTTCCTGGATTCTGTTCATCAGTTTCAAGAATGAATGACATTCCTGTTTTATCTTCTGTATCGAGAGTAACGCTCTTGACCTTCAAGTTTTCGTATGTGTAATTATCCTGAACAGTAAAAGATTTATCGGCATCCTGCGTAGGAAGTTTTACAACTTCGGAGAAGGTAACACGAACCTGATTTTTATTAAGAGCAAAGGCGCTTGCGACAGTTGGAGCTGTAGTATCTGGACCGCCTACTCCATTGGCCGCGACAACAGTCGAACTCGATTTTCCAGAAACTCCCGCGCCGGCATCCGCCACAACTCCACCCATTGGAACTGATCCTACATATGGGCTGTAGCTTTCACTTTCATTTTTTGCAGCATCGTATGCTGTGACCGCAAAGAAGTATTTCTTTCCATTCTGAAGCTTCTTCACCGTGTACTTCGTAACATTTCCGACATCAACAGAGTTCGAATACTTCGCAGTATTATCACTCGTGACTTCGTCGTTACCGAAATAAACATTGTAGCCTTTGACAGCGACATTATCAGTCGCAGCCGCCCAGCTCAATGTGATAGAGGCGTCACCAGGCGTTGCGGTGAGCTTATCAACATCACTTGGAGCCACAGTATCTTTTACAGTGACGGCAGCAAGGGCAACGCTTGATACACTGACGAGCATAGCCACGCCAAGGACAGAGCTGAAGAGAACTTTGAATGATCGAGTCATACGTTTTTGTTTTAATTATGTATATTTTTTTTGGAAAGTTCCTTTCAAAACTTTTCATAACATTATAGCAAAAATGAGCTGAAGTGTCAATGAACTAAAATAAGTGCTACTCCAACACAACTACGACGTTTGTACAAAGCCTCTTTATCTGATACAGTAAAGCCGATCGGGCCGCCGTGAGCGGTCAACTTCGTAGCTAACTGTACTGATCTCTTTATGAAGCTAAGAATCGCCCCAGCCATTTCGCAAGAGGTCCCTCGCCTTCTTCTCGGCATCGTGGTCGCCAAAAATGCAAATAATAGTCGAAATAACTCAGTCATTCCGAGCTTGATTCGTGGTGCGATCGCTTCAAAACAGAAAGAACTTCAGAAAAATCCAATAGACACGCGCGACTCCGTCCAGCTCTGGAAGGTTATCGACAAAGATCCGCATATTGCACATCTTCTTCAGGCTGTTCGAGAAAATGATTATTTAAGTTTTGGAAATTCACTCGAAGATCTCGCACTCCTCTACTCTATTCGAAGCGAGGTGCCAATTATTTGCTTCGATCTTGATGAAATTTGTGGAGATATTGAGCTCACGCATGCAATGGGAAGTGAGCCATTCCGACCACGTTCAACAATCAAACTTGAACACGCGAGCCCAAATGAAGTCGTCTATCGTGATCGTGCAGGTGCCCTCGCACGACAATGGGCAAAGCATATTTCACAAAGAACATCACTTACAACGGACACAAAAAATGCCGCATGGATGATCGAAACCATTGGCGATATGTCTCTTGAGAAAATGAAAAGCATGCTCAAGGAGATCGAGCGAACGATAAAAAGTTATTGCGGTGGAACGGTAGAGATGGCAATTATTGGAGAGACTATTACAGAAATTGATCTTGGTGTTACTGGAAAGACAGGCCTTAATGATGCGGACTACAAGCCGGATCCACGACGTCTCGCCTTTCATCAGAAACTTCTCGACAATTTCGAGAAAATGCGACAAGCATCCATCGCTGGAAAAAAAGGCGAGAGTGGAATGTCGATGTCTGCAAAGGGAGATAGCGGAGCATCCCTCCGGGAAAAGAAATTACCAGCACCAAAAGAAGAAGAGAAAATTTCTCCACCGACAGAAGAGAAAGAACTTCCTGCGCCAACTCCAGAAGCTGAATTACCTGCTCCAGAAGCGGAAAAAATGCTTCCTCAGCCAGAGCCAGAGGTAGAGCTACCAGCACCAAAAGAAGAAAAAGAACTACCATCCCCAACAAAAACAGAGGCATCACTCATCGAAATGCTCACAAAAAAGTTCACACGAAAATTAGAACCAGCAAAACCAAACCTCACAGGGCTTGTGAGTGATCAGCTTAAAAAAGCGCTTAAAGAAGCGGTAAAAAAGGCATATCCAGAAAATACAGATGCACAAAACGTCGAACCATTTATCGAACAAGCCAAAGACTTTGCTCATGGTGACTACGCAACCAACATTGCAATGTCGCTCAGTAAAATAGTGAAACAGCCACCACAAGAAATTGCTCAACGAATTCTTGCACAGCTCCAAACACCAGAATCATTTGAAAATGCTATTTTTGCACCACCAGGATTTATCAACTTTGCATTCAAAGAAGATTGGGTTGAGCAAGAGCTTCCAAAAATCACAGCCAAGAAAGCGCCCTACATGAAGCCAGAAATTGGCAATAAACAAACAGTACTCGTTGAGTACTCATCACCAAATATCGCAAAGCCTCTCGGTGTACATCACCTTCTTTCGACCATTATTGGTCAGGCAATTTATAATATATATGACTTCCTTGGATACAAAACCGTTGCAATCAATCACATTGGTGACTGGGGAACGCAATTTGGAAAATTGACTGTCGCATACAAACTCTGGGGCGATAAAAAGAAGGTCGAAAAAGACCCAATCGAAGAGCTTCTTAAACTCTATGTTCAGTTTCATGACATAGTCGAAAAAGACCCTACAGAAGGAGAAAAACTCGAACAGCAGGCACGTGATGAGTTCAAAAAAATCGAAGAAGGAAATAAGGAAAATCTTAAACTCTGGCAGTGGTTTGTTGCGATGTCTTTGAAGGACACGCAAAAAACATACGATGCACTTGGTGGCATCCACTTCGATAAAATTCAAGGAGAGAGTTTTTACAACGACAAGATGGATTCCGTCCTCGAAGAAGGAAAGGCAAAACACATTTTCGAGACTGGCGAGGAAGGCTCTCTTATCGTCAAATTTGAAAATGACAAATATCCCCCATTTTTAGTGTTGAAATCCGACGGAGCGACACTGTACGGAACGCGTGATCTTGCTGCGATTAAGTACCGTCTCGAGACATGGAATCCGGAAAAAATCATCTACGTTGTCGATACGGCGCAATCACTTCACTTCCAGCAGCTGTTTGAAACAGCGAAGAAGTTGCAGTGGGTTTCAGAAGAACATGACGATCAGCTCACCCATGTTTCATTCGGACGTATGCGATTTGAAGATGGTCAGATGAGCACGCGAAAAGGAAATATTGTCAGACTTAACGAAGTGCTTCTTGAGGCAGTCGAGCGCGCGAAACAAATCGTCGCTCAAAAGTCACTCGACATCCCCGAAAAGAAACACGCCGAACTTGCGCGCATCATCGGTATTGGTGCGGTGAAGTACAACATTCTCTCTCAGAATCGAACGACAGATATCGTTTTCCAGTGGGACAAGATGCTCTCACTTGATGGCAACAGTGCGCCATATCTTCAGTACACTCATGCTCGTGCCAACAGCATTCTCAAAAAAGCTGCAACCGAAAAACGTACCGAAAAAAAGAAAGGCGGCGATAAGCAGTTCACACTCTTCGACGCGATTGCATCGAATGAATCTGAAAATACATCAGAAATCGAAGCGTCAAAAAAACCTTCAGAAAAAGAACTTTCCCACTTCCTTCTCAAGTTCCCAGAGATCGTCTTCCGTGCCGCGCAAGAATACCGCCCAAACATCATCACCAACTACCTCTACGAGCTCGCGAAGCTCTTCAACACCTTCTATCATGAAGTCCCAGTCCTCCAGGCCGAGTCAGAGTCGCTTCGTGCCTATCGCTTGAAACTCACCGAGGCCACCAAAGCCGCGCTCAAAGAAGGCCTCGAACTCATTGGCATCGAGGTCCCAGAGGAGATGTAGAAGTCTCACCATTCCAAAGCTGAATCCGCCTCAAATCAGCCTCGACGAAAATCGTCGTGCAAATTCCAGAACCCTTGGTATAATCTGTTGGCAAACAAATGCGGAGAGATGGCCGAGTGGTTGAAGGCGATAGTCTTGAAAACTATTAGGGTCGCAAGGCTCTCGTGAGTTCGAATCTCACTCTCTCCGCCAGAATTAATCTATGTTCCCCCTCCTCTTTCTTATCGTTTTTATAGTCTTGCTGACGTTTGCGTACGCGGGATTTCGAGGTGCGCCATGGGTGCCAACCAAGTCGCATGACGTGGAGAGATTTCTCAAGCTCGCACGCATCAAATCGGGCCAGCATTTTGTCGATCTTGGATGCGGTGATGGCCGATTGGTTATCGCAGCAGCAGAGGCTGGAGCCAACGCAACGGGTTATGAAATCTCACTCTTTCCATTTATCCTCGCACATATTCACCGCCTCGCGCAGCCATCAGAAATTCGCAAGCGCAGCAAAATTCAGTATCGAGATTTTTGGAATACGAGTTTCAAAAATGCCGACATCGTTTACACATTCCTCATGCCGGACAAGATGGAAAAGCTCAAAGACAAACTCAAAAAAGAGCTCAAACCAAATTCAAAAGTTATCGCCTACGTCTGGCCAATTCCAGGCTGGACGCCGGTCAAAAAAGACTCAGAAGATCATCACTACTCGATCTATCTCTATGAGTTGTAAATCCGTATAATGCGGCCATGGACAGCAAAACAGACAGCAAGGATATTAAAATAGAGCCGTCGTGGAAGGAGCATCTTGTCGAAGAATTTGGAAAAGAATACTTCCGAACTCTCACGGATTTTGTGAAAAAAGAATACGCGAGTAAGACGATCTATCCCCCACCAAAGTTTATCTTTCGCGCATTCGAAATGTGCTCATTTGATGCGGTAAAAGTGGTTATTCTTGGCCAAGATCCCTATCATGGAAAAGGTCAGGCAAACGGCCTCTCATTTTCAGTAAATGATGGTGTCGCGCTTCCACCTTCTCTGCAGAATATTTTCAAAGAAATAGAAAGTGACATTGGTGTGTCCGTTGAAAAAACAGGCAATCTCGACCGTTGGGCACAACAAGGAGTATTGCTCTTGAATGCAACACTTACTGTCGAAAATAGTCATCCGGGATCCCATCAGAAAAAAGGTTGGGAAGAGTTCACTGATCGCGTTATTCAACTTCTCTCCGAAAAAAAATCTAACCTCGTCTTTGTCCTCTGGGGCCGATACGCACAAGAAAAAGGCGCACACATTGATACAAGTAGGCACCTCGTTTTGAAATCTCCACACCCATCCCCTTTCTCAGCATACAGTGGTTTTTTCGGCTGCAAGCACTTCTCAAAAGCAAACGAATATTTACAGTCGCACGGCAAAAAAGAAATTGATTGGAGATAAAATTACACCAAACTTTTCAACATTTTCTTGAGAAGAAATAGTGGAAGACCGATGACGTTATCATAGTCACCATCGATTTTCGTGATCATCTTGCCGCCTTCGCCCTCAATAGAAAACGCACCAGAGATATGAAGCGCATCTTTTTGATGCGCGAGAAGATCAACTTCTGAAGGTGACATTGTTTTGATTCGAAGTTTTGTCAGAGCGTACGCCGTTTTTTCACGGATAATATTTCCACGTGAATCGGTTTGTATGACAGCCAGACCACTATAGACACCAATCATTTTTCCGCTCATAGATCGGATAATTCGCTTCGCATCTTCGATTGAAGTCGGTTTGCCGATTTTTTTCTGACCACATGTGATGAACGTATCCGCCCCAACAATAACCGAATCAGGAAATTTCTCTGCCACATGTCGCGCCTTTCCAAGTGCTAGATGCTTCGCCAGGCGCCAGGATTGCTTGTAAACGCGCATATCTTCCGGATAGTCACTCGTGTGACATTCGAATGTAAAACGCATCTCCTGGGCGAGTTTTTTCATCAGCTCACGACGAGCTGGTGATCTGGAGGCGAGAATAATCTTCGAAGAATGAACCATGGTTTTTCGAATATAGCACAACTCCATCACAACAAAAAACGACCCCTCATTACTGAAGGGTCGCTCCTAAATTCAAAATGAATTCAAACAATCATGAATTACCATGACTGCTCGTCACGCTGTTCGCGTGGTTGGAAGCTGCGTCGTGGACGGTCGTTTCGTGGCTCCATTGGGCGAGCCTCGTTAACGATCATCTTTCGTCCATCGAAGTCCTGGTTGTGGAACATTTCGATAGCCTTAGCTGCTTCTTCCTCTGTTGACATCTCGACGAAGCCAAAGCCCTTTGAACGGCCTGACATTCGGTCCATGATGATGACAGCTGTTTCAACAGTTCCTGCCTGTGCGAAAAGATCGCGCATAGCATCCTCTGTTGTTCCGTAGGACAAGTTTCCTACGAAGAGTTTCTTTGCCATATTGCTTAGAAAAAAGTGGGAAATAAAAATGTAAGCCGACCTTTTTCTTCTAGAAGATCAGTTTCATATATAACCCAAAGGCCTAACGAAAACGCGAACTAGAAGGAAAACTTACGGGTATTAGTGTAAAGATAAATGGTGAAAAGTCAATGAAAAGCCTGATTTGAAGCTAGAAAAAGCCATATATATAGGCTATAATCCAGACCAATGACGATAATTCCGCTAACCTGCAAAGTAATTCGGTCCAAGAGAAGAACGCTCGCTGTCCAAGTAGATCAGAACGGGACGGTCATTGTGCGTGTTCCGAAATACGTCCTCAACCTTCAAATTAAGCGCTTTGTTCAAAGAATGCGAGGTTGGATCGAAAAGCAGCAGGAAAAAATGCAAAAGCTTCCGAAAATTACTCCGAGAAAACTTGAGCATCCAGTTGCATGGTACAAAAAAGAAGCTCGAAGAGTTTTTACCGAGAGACTGAATCATTTTGCTGAGTTACACGATCTTACGTATGAAACATTAAGGCTCTCAAGCGCTCGCACTCGCTGGGGCTCATGCTCGCGCCGCAAATCCATCAATCTCAACTGGCGCCTCATTCTTGCGCCGCCAGATGTGCTCGACTACGTCATCGCACATGAACTTTCCCACACGGTTCACATGAATCACTCAAAAAGATTTTGGGAACATGTCGGAATAATGATGCCAACTTACAAAATTCAAAAAAAATGGCTCAAAGAATTTGGGCCAACGTTGCACACAGAAGCAATATCCCAAAAATAATTCGATACCAGGCAAATCCCTTGAACGAGTGTGTCGAAATGAATCGCATAAATGTTTTGATGGCGATCATGCCGCTCAAAAATGCGAACACAAATCCAATCCCGAAAATAATCACATCGCCTCCTCCAGAAATTGCGCCGCGACTTTTTACCAAATCAAAAAGTGTCGCCGCAAGCATCGTTGGAATCGCCAAAAAGAATGAGTACTCGGTTGCCGTCTTGCGATCAAGCTTCTGAAGTAAGCCTCCCATAATCGTCGCGCCAGACCTCGAAACTCCAGGAATAAGAGCAAAGACTTGCGCTACACCAATCCAAAATGCCTGCATATAACGTATCTGATAAAGACTTCCACCTTTTGCTTTTTCTTTCACATACGCCTCGACGCCAAGAATGATAATACCTCCACCGATCAACGCGAGGGCAACAGTTTGAACGGTAAACAAATGACTCTTGATATATGAATGAGCAATAAGTCCGATAAAAGCAGCCGGCAAGAAACTCACCAACACTTTTGTCCAAAACGTGAACCAACCTGTCATTAGCGAAGCATCCCTTTGGGAAAAATCAAAAATCTTTTTTCGATAGAGCCAGACTACGCTCAGAATGGCGCCTAATTGAATAAACACCTCAAAAACTTTCGCCTTCTCACCAGTAAAATGCAAGACATCCCCCGCCACAATCAAATGCCCCGTCGAAGAAATTGGGAGAAATTCCGTCACACCCTCAACGATACCAAGAATCGCAGCCTTCGAAATCTCTATCAACGAAACATCAATCATAAAAATGGTAACGTAAAATTACCAGAACCGTAACATGATCAATCACAAACTTCAACGAGGTTGGGTTGCATTACGTGCCTCCTGTGTACGGACATCATCAAGTGCCGACTTGAGAAAAAGATCAAACAGCCACCTCCAGTGCGCAGATGAGGGATATGGCACACTTTCCGTAAGCGCAAATGGATGACTGATATCAAGAAGTGCACGAGTATTTCTCGTCATAACCTGCACCTCAGTAACAATACGTTTAATTGGAGTGTCGGCATGGGGCTGGAGTCTGCCCCAGCAAGATTGAATAGCGCGAAATGGTAAATTAGTCTTGCTATGATTGTGATTATCCATGATGGGATATCCTGGAGTACCGAATGAAATTTCAAAAAAATTCGCATTGGCAAGAGTATTGTGGAGGTGAAGATAAGCAATATCAACATCCCCGAGAGTTTCTCCAATGAGTCGAACACGAGAGAGGTCAGTAATATTTCGTTTACCTTTAGCAACGAGATCGCCCCAAGCTTTAAGTTTCGCATGAGAGCGATCACGGGATTTAATACCACCATCTTCGAGGACAACACCCTCAGGTAAATCACGACGAATAAGTGATACCCTCATATCATGCTCAGCCTGAACGGCACGAACGGGTCTCGTAATAGGAAGGCCATAGTGAGTACCAGTGAGGTGATTAAAGCGCTCGCAAGACCCAATCGCCAAAGTTTCAAGAATTTTTCGTTCTCCAGCAGGAGCATAACTCTCACCGTACGCCCAAGAGAGCGCATCTTCAACATCATCGATTATCCCATCAATTCTTCGCATTATTGCAATATCCTCCGGAGTTGGTTGTTTCGCGGAAGGAGGAAGCGCCGCAAGGAGGTCAGCGAGATAGTCGACTTGTTCGGGCAAAGTAGGTCGAGAAGCCCTTCTTACCATAATAAAAATTTATGAGACATAGATAATACATTATTTTTAATTTATGTCAAAAATAAAGCTAAATTGTTTATAAAAATACAAAAAAATGAGGATCAATGTCCTAGACAAAGCCAAGATAATCTACTACAATCCCCCTGCGCTCTCAAACTGCGCCGGCCTGTCTCATGCGGAGAGATACCCAAGTGGCTGAAGGGGCGGGATTGCTAATCCTGTAGTAGGGTTTCGACCCTAGCGAGAGTTCGAATCTCTCTCTCTCCGCCAGTTTTTCAAACCTGAGAAGTTGACAAAAGAACAAAAAATGATAGAGTGAATGCTCTATTTTTTTGTATCTCATGGATCAGGTACAGCCATCATTATCAACACAAAACTTAGATCAGCTGCCTCCTGATCAAAAACAAGAATGGCGGGGATTTTTCGGTGGTGAATATGGCCGTGAATACAAGATGCCATATGTTCGGCCAGTCTTAGCTGAGCTCGATCGTCGTGGAGAGCTGGAAGTGATTATTGACGTGGGCTCTGGAGTTTACCCGCTCAGTTACGAGTTTCACGGAAAAAAGAAAACAATTCTCATAGATATTGCCGCTCCGAATGTACAAGATGGAAATCTGATGTATATGAAGTTCGACATTGATCACTTATCAGATGTGACAAGAAAAGAAACGCGCGAAGCACTACAAAAAGCCGGTGACTTTTTAGGAATCGATCGAAATGCAGAGTGTAATTCAGAACAAGGAGATCTGGTAATTTTTTCTGATATATTGAACTACGTCGACTATCAGGAAACGATAAGAAGTTTTCTCAAATATCTCAAGCCAGGCGGAAGAATCATGATTTTCAATGGACAAAATCGAGGAATACATAGACTTTTTTCTCCAAAAGGAGCAAAGGATAATGGTGAATTAATAAGATTTTTATGGACCGAAGGTCTCATTGCAGAAGACATTGTATATCCACGAGAAGATGGGGATCCAACAGGTGTTATGTTTCTCGTTTTTAGAAAACCAAAGACAGTTTCGGTAGCAAAATAAATGCGCTATACTGCAGTTGCTCAAGCGATGGCAATTACATAACGCAAAAACACATGATCAGAAATAGTGATCCCAATGCAACGATTCGAACCGCAAAAAAAGCCTTCGATCTTTTTCGACAAGTTCAGAAAAACGCAACACCAGAGCAGCGCGCCGCATGGAACAAGTCGACCTACGAGAATCGTTGGAAAAATCTCGCATGGATGATTGTATTCAGTATCATCACATGCAGCGGGCTCTACCTCGAAATTATCTACCGAACAAAATTCTTCGATCCAGTAGCCTGGATCGTCGCCATTGCCATAACAGGGCTTCTCTCACTTGTCGGAGTTGCATCAGTATTCGGATATATTTGGAAAATTATTAACCCAATAAGCAAATGATCTCTCTCGTTCAGAAGACCATCACGATTCATGCCGATCCAAGAAAAGTTTGGGAAGCTCTCACAGAATCCGAATTTACAAAGGAGTATTTTTTTGGCTGTCAGGTCATATCAGATTGGAAAGCGGGCGGCTCAATTATCTATAAGGCCCAAGAAACAGTGCACGTAAACGGAATGATTATTCGTATCGAGCCAGGAGTATTTCTTCAGTACCAATTCCCATCACTAACCGGAAATATGTACAAAGTTTCTTTTGATCTTGCATCAGTAAAAGGCGACACCGTATTAACGGTTACTCAGGGTGACTTCGACGACGAGGATCGCTACGAAGAAACGTCCAAAGGCTGGGACTACGTTCTGCACGGACTCAAAGAGGTTGTGGAGAGTCAGTAGATCCTTTTAGAATAAAGCTATGCAGCTTTGATAGATTGACATATTATTTATAATATGTTAATATATAAAAGTACACAACTCCTTAATTTCAACGCAATGAATAATGACGTACACCAGCAGCATGTAGACGCTCCGGTTTCCCCTTCTTCATCAAGGCCTGGAATCGTAAAAACAGCTGCAAAGCGTATCGTTGCACTCGGTTTATCGACAGCAGCAGCTATTGGAGCTGTTGGATGTTCAACGGATAATGGTGCAAGTGGCGCTCAATCTTGTGATATGGCCGAGCAGGCCGAGCCAGTAAAATCAAGCATTCACAAATTCACCTATCAGAGTGAATATATGTTCAATCCGGTTAAAGGAATTAAAATAAATCTCGATGTTGATGTCGGCGGTATTACAAATAAGATGAAGCAGGCGTGCGGTGGTCAGCCACAATTGCAATTGTACGGAACTATCAACAGAGATCATGGCGGTGGAGGTAATAACATCCTCAAAGAACCAGGGGTATTGCTTTCAACAAAGGAAATTGTTACAAACGGACGACAGCACATTGAAGTTTCTTTTGATAAGCCACAACCTGGTTCAAAAACCCCTTACGTTATCGGCGTAGAAGATTTCGAAATAAGAATCACCGGACCTGGAGGCACTCCAGTATTTCAGAAAGTTGCGGCCGAACCAGAACAGCATTTTGATTCTGGCTGGGGCCCAGATACGCCTTATGATGACACGCCGTAAGGTTGCTTTCATGGGCTTAGTTTGAGTATGATGGAGGCAATCTCCTAAATGTTTCCTATGAAAAAGATAAGAATTTTCGCAGCGATGTCTATAATAACACTCGTTCTTTCCGGCTGTAGTATGCCATGGACCGCCAAGGAAACAGTTACGTCATCAGCAAATCAGGCAGTATCCCAGACTCCAACACAACCATCTTCAGCGGCTCCTATCGTAGAAACGGGAACTACGTTGCCACAAGAAGCAGCTCTTAAATTTGTTGAAATTGATGTGAAAAAGCAAGATGCTATTACGCAATTAGGGTTTGGAGTTGTTGCTCGTATACGATCTTTTGTTGATACAAAAAGCGGACTGAGTGTTGTTATTGTTTTTGAACAGATGTCAGAGAAGGGAAAGGCAACCAAGAGCATCGGAGTAATGTCATTTGAGAGTGCATATAAAGTTTTTGACACTGGGAGTCCATCCGGGCCTAGTGCCGTTGCAGCTAGTCCAGAAGAGGTGTATGTCACGGACAGCACAGGATTTGAATCAGTTTCTCAGCATAAATACTTTCATAGTGGCTTAGAAATGGATTTCAATAATGTTCTCACTTGGAAACTCCAGCCAGCATTTTTAGCTGACGGCATGTTCCCTCCATATGCACTCACAGTTTACCCAAGTTACCTCAAGGTTGAGGAACAAAACTACTGCTGTGATCTGGTCTACAGACCAGAGGTTCCTGGCAGAAAAGAATTCAGAAAAGTTTTCTATCTCGACAGAGCAACGTTAAACATACTTAAAGAAGACAAGGTTGCACGTGGAGATTCACACAAGCAGCCGTAATTTCTTAAAGCTTACTTCGAATTCAACCTCTCCTCAATCGCCAATAACCGATTATACTTCGCGACGCGTTCGCTGCGGCAAAGTGATCCAGTTTTGATGATTGGGCAGTTGAGACCAACGCACAAGTCGGCGAGAGTAGTGTCTTCTGTTTCACCAGAACGATGTGAGACAATTGGCTTCCATCCAACGCTTTGTGTGAGCTTGATCGCCTCGATAGATTCCCAAATCGTACCGATCTGGTTCATCTTGATGAGAACGCTATTTGCAGATTTTTTCTCGATACCGGTTTTGATTCGGTCGACATTCGTAACAAATAAGTCGTCACCAACGATGATGATTTTGTCGCCAAGTTGCGCGGTCATTTTTCCAAATGCATCCCAGTCATCTTCGAACAAAGGATCTTCGATGGAAACGACAGGATACTTCTGAATCAATCCGGAATACCACTCGATAAGCTCATCGGAAGTTGCCTTCCCTCCAGTCAAACCGCTGCCAATTTTGCAGGCATATCCACCGTCTTCGTAGAAACTGCTAGCTGCAACATCCATCGCAATTTTAACCTTGTCAGTTGAGTATCCAGCTGCCGTAATGGCCTCAATTAAGACCTCAATCGCATCTTCATTTTTTGCGAGATGTGGAGCAAAGCCACCCTCATCACCGACACTCGTAACCATACCTCGTCCCGCGAGAATCTTTTTCAACGCATGAAAGATTTCTGCACCTGCGCGGAGTTTTTCTTTGAATGTATCGATTCCGATTGGCATGACCATGAACTCTTGAACATCAAGTCCGCTATCAGCATGCTTGCCTCCATTGACTACGTTCATGATCGGAGTTGGTAAACCAAAGACGGTATTACCAGCAACCTTGCCGAAATACTCATACATCTCAAGTCCTTCAGATTTTGCAACAGCTCGAGCAAACGCCATAGAGACGCCAAGAATCGCATTTGCGCCAAGTCGTCCTTTGTTTGGAGTGCCGTCGAGTGTGATCAAGGCCTTATCGATTTCTTCTTGTGAAGTCCACTCTTTACCAAGAACCGCGGTAGAAATTTCACCGTTTACATTGTTAACTGCCGTGAGAACGCCCTTACCTCCGTATCGTGATTTGTCACCATCTCGGAGTTCAACCGCCTCATGAATACCTGTAGAAGCACCACTTGGAACCATCGCCACAGCCGAAACGCCGCCTTCTAATACCAAATCCACCTCAACCGTCGGATTACCGCGTGAGTCGAGAATTTCACGAGCGTGAAGCGAAGCGATGCGTGCCATAAAAATGGGGGTCAAGGAGTCAAAATGAAACCGCCGATATGATAGCACAAAAAACGTTTCAGGAAAGAGAAAGAGCCTGTACAATAAAGCCCATGAAACACTACCTCCGAATTGCATTTTTCAGCTTAGTATTGGTTTCTTTGACGGAGAGCGCCCATGCCGTTCCACCACCAGACTTTATTTTTAATGTGGGAACGCAGATTGTGCAGGTATTTTCTATTGTTGTTTTATTTCTCACGGCAGTTCTCGCCTCAGTAAAGCAGTACGCAAAAGTGTATTTTGACGCTATCGAGCATAAAAAGCTTTTTTGGGTTGGAACTGGACTCGTGGTCGTGATGATGGCCTTTGGTGGAGCATATTATTATGGACAGTATACGCAGGATGCAGAGTATAAGAAATGGCTCGCAGACAGTCAAAAAAACACGGAGTCATTCGCAGCAAAAAGCAATCCACTTGATACGTTAAAGGATATTGAGACAGATGGAAATGTGAGTAGTAATAGTAATCCAATTCTTAATCAACAGTCGGCATTTTTACAAAATAACACACCAAAAGAAAACAAATATATCGCATTTATTCGGGAGTACTACGGAAATATCGGAAGTGGAAAGATTGAAGATGCCTATAATGTTTCAAAAAAATCAGTCTCATTGAGTACGTTTAAGGGATGGTATGCAAAAGTAACCGAGGTAAGTGTCGACGATGTCCAGCCAATTGATGATAAAAAATACTCTTTGAAATTAACACTGAAAGAAGGGAAGGATATAACGAGATATGCCGTACTCATGACTATAGGAGAAGACGCAAGCGGCAGTCTCACCGTGCAAAATTCCCAAGTGCGAACACTTCCAAACGCAGATGGAGTCGTGGTGTCGGAGCAGGGCTCGCAGCAGAATAATATTGCAATATCAGTTTCAAATCAGGAATTCCAAAACATCATACAGACCAACTCTTCGACGTATGTTCTCGATGCGCGAGAGGATGAAGAATATGAAATTGGGCGGTTTCCGGGAAGTAATCATATTCGGTTTGCTGATCTTGTTGCGGGACGATGGATAGACGTTCCGACAGATAAGACGGTTTTTGTGTTTTGTTGGTCAGGTATGCGAGGAAAGGACGTAGCAGAATTTCTCAGAATAAAAGGGATTAAGGCGCGATATGTGGAAAAAGGTGCGAGCGACTGGGTCGCATGGGGTGGAAAGTGGGATGGCGGAATTAAGTTCACATCGAAATATGGAAACGATAATTACATTCGCATTTTCTCAACAGACGAGACAAAGAAAAATGTAAGCAATGGGGTCGCGCTCGTAGACTCGCGCGACCCAGGTACATTCGCCAAATCTCATATACCAGGAGCGATCAATATTCCAATGATTTACACGCCGACAAGTAAGATTGAAAGTGCATTGGCACAAGTTCCAAATGGCAAATCGGTTATCACAATTTGTGATGATTTTATTAGTTGTTTTGACGCAAAAGTCACCGGTATTAAGCTTGAGAAAAAAGGACATACATTTCTTGGACGTTACAATAAACCATGGGAGTATTAAAACTACTCGAACCAAGTGAGTTCGATAAATTCAGTTCCGAAGTAGGAGGCAAAACAATGTCGCTCAAAAGGCTTCAGGATGCCGGTTTAAATGTTCCAGAATTGAGAGCGATCCCGTCCTCAGTGGTTGTGTCTCTCATAGACGAAAAGGGAAAATGGAATGATCATCTTTTTGCTGAGCTTGCGCAAAAAATAATCAATGAATTTCCAAAACCTCTTTATGCAATTCGCTCAAGTGCTCTTATTGAGGACACATCTGCGCACTCATACGCAGGTCAGTTTAAAACAGAAATTCGTCAGTCGAAAGAACAGCTCGTCGACGGTATCAAATTAGTTGTGCAGCACGCACACGCTCTTCTCAAAAAAGACCTTACACAGTTTTCTTTGATTATTCAGGAATACATAGAGGCCGACTACTCAGGCATCACATTTACGCGTAATCCTCTCGGTGGTCGCGAACTTGTCATCGAATATCACAAAGGTATTGGTGAGGAAATTGTAAGTGGTGCAGTGAAGCCAGAGCGATATAGTATGTATTGGAATGAAGAGCCAGAAAGCATTCTTCCTGAGATCGAATCCGCTATAGAAACATTCAAAAAGATCGAGCAATCGAACAATTTTGCGCAAGATATTGAGTGGTGTATTCGAGATAATGTTTGGTATTTCCTTCAGTCACGACCAATTACAACACTTACAAAAAACGACTACGAGCAGAGTATATATCTCGATGATTATTTCAAAGATCGTTCTGAATATATTCTTGAAAAAACAGAAATTAGCGAAATCGCTCCACGCCCAACACCCATAACACTCGACATATTATATCGTATATATGCAGCAGCAGGGCCAGTACAAAATGTTTACAAAAAATACGGCATTACCTATATGCCAAATAATTTTTTAGAGATCATTGGCAATGAACTCTTTGTAAATCGTGAACAGGAGATCGCAACACTTCTTCCCTCGTATAGCTATTTGAATAGCGTCGAATACAAGCCAAAATTTTCACATCTCAGTGGCGCATGGAGAACGCTCGTAAATATGATTCAACTCCAGAGGATCTCGCTCAAAGATCCATCGGAAATAGTTGAAAACCTTATTGATGCATTTACTCACGACATGACGACAGTTGATGCATTTATGATAGATTACGAACTGATTTTTGAGATCAATCTCTTGGCTCAAAAGGCGCTCAGTAAACTTCGATTTGCACTTCAAAAAGAATCACTGTCCCCTGCATCAAGCCTTACGCTTAATTTTGAAAATGATATACATATTGATCTTCCGAATGGAATCATTGATCAAAAATCTCTTCAAGGAAACGCTCTAGAAATTGTCGATACTTCACCATTCACAGCCATAAATGTTTCCACATCAGAATCTCAAGAAGCCCGTACGTGGTACAACGAACTTGCCGACTGGAAGAAAAAATATTTCACACCGATTATCCAGATGGCGAAGGCATATAGCGCATTGCGAGAATATGGGAGATGGCTTACCGTAGCACACATTTCAGGTATAAGAAAAAAGCTCCCATCATCAGCTCTCAAGGAGTGGAGTGGAAAAGATCAGTATATCAAATATAACGCATATAATCTTCCTGCCCGCCTCACCGACCGATACATTCCAGAAATACGAGAGCTGCAAGGCGTCTCGGCGGGCACCGCAACTGGAATACTCGTCGACCGAAATTATCTTGATTCCCATAAATCATCTTCCTCAAAATCATCTTCAGGTCTTATTCTATATACCAAAATACTTTCCCCGGATCTCACGGAATATTTCCACACTATCAAAGGTATTATCTCAGAAGACGGTGGACTGCTCTCTCATCTTGCCATTATGGCCCGCGAAGGTGGACTACCGGTAATTACGGGAGTTGATCTTGTGAAAGAACAGATTAAGTTCGGAGATACGATAGAAATCAACGGCTCAACCGGAAAAATTCAGAAGATAGATTCCAAAGCTGCCAAGTTGTAAATATACCTCAAATCAGCTATAGTATTTCCATTAAATCCCCTAACTCATTTTTTCATGAAATGCTGCTATGTTAAATGGATCGCCAAGGTCCTCGTCCTCGTTGGAGCCCTCAACTGGGGCCTTGTTGGATTCTTCAGTTTCAACCTCGTAGAGAAGCTTCTCGGTAGTTGGCCTATGGCTATCACAGTAACATATGATGTCGTTGGTGTTGCGGCAGTCGTCTTCATCTGTCATATGTTCTTCTGTCCATGCAACAAAGGTGGTGAAAAAGGTGGTTGCTGCGGAAAGGGTGCATGCAAGAAGTAAGAATTCCGGTTAATTTTTGTTAGACGTAAAAAATAAAAGGAAAGATCTGATGATCACAAGAAACATTCTGCAGGCTGCTTGCAGCCGAAGCCGTTTCTGAGAGAGCCAGACTTTCCTTTTTTGTTATTTCTTCAACACCTTCATCGCCGCATCTAACTGAGGATCACGACCCTTTTTCAGGTCATCATCGGTCAACTTCACGACCGTATCAGGGATGACACCGGTTTTATCGATGGATCGTCCAAGTGGAGTGAACCATTTTGCTATAGTGATGCGCAACGAAGCACCGTCTGATAAATTATCCTCGATCTCCTGAACGGTTCCCTTGCCGTAGGACTTTTCGCCCATAACAATACCGCGCTTCAGGTCTTGGACGGCCCCAGCGACGATTTCGGAGGCAGATGCCGACGAACCATTGATCAAGACAACAAGAGGGATTTTGGAAAGTCTTCCGCTACCGCTTGTTACATCTTTGACATCATCTTTTGTGTTGCGTCGGTGAATGCCAACAACCTCTTTTTTACCAGATAGAAATTCTGACAAGACATCAACAGAGGCCTGAAGATATCCGCCACCATTGTTACGTAAATCAAGAACAATGCCTTTTGGTTCTTTTAGTATAATTTTAGAAATCGCATCATCAAGCTCCATTTTGGTGCTATCGGTAAATTGATGAAGTCCAATATAAAAGATTCCTCCACCTTTGTCTTCGAAAGTAATACTATCGAGCCGGATGGTATCGCGAGTAATGGTTACTTCAAATGAATCCCCTTTTTCTTTTCGATACAGAAGGAGTTTGACTGACGTTCCTTTTTCTCCACGAATTTTAGTAATAGCTTGATAGATTGTCATGTCGGTTGTGACGGAATCATCAATTTTGAGAATAACATCATTTGTTTTGAGTCCAGCTTTTTCTGCCGGAGATTCCTTTAAGACCGTCATGATAACAAGATTTTTGTCCTTCATGCTGAGCTCCGCGCCGATACCCTCAAGAGTCCCTTGAAGATTATTTTTGAACTCTTTGCTTTCAGTTGGATCCATAAAAACCGTGTAAGGATCATTCAAAGAGGCGACCATACCCTTGATAGCACCATAGAGCATGGTAGAAGAGTTGAGTGCCTTTGGATCAACGTACTGACCCTGCAAGCGATCCCACACATCCCAGAAGAGAGAAAGGCTTGGTCGACTATTTGGAATAGTTGAATCAATAAATGAAGAAAGGACCTTGTCACCGGCACCAGCAGAATTTACCTGTACTTTTCCAACTTGGAGGCCAAAAAGAAATGAGAAAACAATAACAACAGGGATGAGAATACTTAAAGATCGTCGGCTCATAAAATATGAAAAATAAAATCAAAAATACTATACGCGAGATGAAGAAAAATGTCACCGAACTGTGGAACCATGGAACTATGGAATCTTGGTCATCTGTGGAGGAAAACTTTGAACTTCAGCAAAGAGTCCAGGAGTGACGGTCGTCTGAACCGTAACGGACGGATAAGATGTTTTATATCGAACATTTGAAATCGGCTGTACGGTCAAAACAATAGTGACACTTGGTTGATGGATATCTGTCTGAAGACCATTGTTATTTCCTTCTGCAAAGGCTTTGTGGGGATCCTCGACGGGAGAGAGGAAGAATTTGATATTCTGTATATCAACGCGCGATGGAGTGAAGGGAATAAAGTCCTTAGCATAGGCCCGCGCGATCGGCTTCTGATTATTATCAGTCGTCGCAACAGGCTCGCTACTGCTCGCCTCAAAATCTTCATCACCAGAACTATTAGATGGATACGTTACGGCTGCCGAATTGGCTCCAGTGAAGTTGATAATAGAATTGATAGTCGTGCTCTTGGTGCAACTTCCGGCAATAGCACAGGTGAAAATATGAGGAATAGTAATCGGCGGAGAAACAGACGTATCTTGATAAGAGTTCATAATAAGCCGACTGAGAACGTGAGAAACGCCACCAGCCGTATCTGACCAATCGAGTTTTTCCCGTCCAATCATTGTTTTTGCATTGCCATCTCCGTTGATCAAAAAAAGTCGCTGAACGCAGGCGTAATACTTCGATTTCGCCTCTGATGGGAGGAATGTATTACAGAGGATGTTTTCTGTTTTGGCGATGTCGCCCGTCATGCTCGTATAAAACGCATTTGCTCCATCCGGATCAAAATCATTGGCAGGATTTTTGCCAGTATTTACACAGGATTTTTTTCCGTCTTTGGCGGGATCAGACAGATTAACACAGTCTTCATACGCTTTATTGGTCTTCAGGTTATAGTAAAATTGCGCAGCATAATGCCCAAAATTCATGCCCGGAGGACCACCAAGAACGAGTTGATTGTAGTATTCCTCATAATCAATCGTATTAGAAGCGATTTCACGACTAAGTTGATCGAGAATAAATTGCGCATCATCATAGATCAGATTCCGTGAAACGATTTTTTGTTTATTCTGACTAAGGTTCACATAAATGCTCGTAGAAAGCATTCCAATGATTGCAAAAATACTAGCAGAAATAAGTACTTCTAGAAGCGTAAAACCCGGTTTTTTGATGCGAAGATTCATGAGCAAGTGCGCTAATAGTTAAGCAAGTACGAGGTGTATTCTCGAGAACCTTTATTGTTCGTACCACCACGATCCCATGAGATATATACTTTCATCTCAATAGCATCAGCATACTTTTTTGTAAGCGTTATCTTGCGACAAAATTGCGGCTTTTGATCAACCGGAGCAACAGGATCGGGACTATACATAATGCCATTATAAATATCATCTGGATTGGCCGTTTTGTTGAGATAGATAGCAAATGGGCTCGTTGATCCAGTGGTGAAGGCCTCGCACTGAGCGAGTTCATTATTGCTCGTTTCGTCGAGGTGATAATAGTTATCTCCAGGTTTTCCCGAGAGGAGCGCATAAATATAAGGTGTTCCAATATTAGAAGCGAGTTCAATCGGATTCACTTTTGGACAGTCCTTTTCTTCAAAACGAATATCCCAGCAACTCTTGTTATCGGCAAACCGAATCCAGTTCGTGTCGCGTACCATTTTTAAATGTTCAAACGCCTCACGCGCCAAGTATCTCGCCTGAAATTGTCGTTGAATATCTGTACTCGTTCGATTCGACTGGACAATCATAAACGTCGCCGCACCACTCGTCGTTGTCAGTACAAAGAGCGCAATCAGAATCTCCAGGAGCGTCTCCCCTTTTCGAGTCTTTCGCCAAGACGTATGAAGCATACGCACAGCCACACCAATAATATTATTCAGGGACGCCCACATTCGAGTAGAGAGTTATGGATTTTTTGAGAGCAGTATTGTTGCAGGAAGAGCCATCGCAGAAGTCGAGAATAAGAGCATTGACGCCCTGAGAATTATATCCAGGATTGAATACGCCAAATGGAGTGAGATATGAAAACTGTGGAATGAGTGGCGCAGTGACGCCAGGAGGATAGGTTGGAGTAATGACGGTTTGGGGGTTACGACAGTAGGAATCGAGAATGTTCTTTGGAAGAATGTTTTTTTCCGTATCGTCTTCAAAGAAAAATTGAACAATCCTTTTACCACTGCCCGTACAGGTCGCATCATCAATGATAGCTACACCAAAGCTTTTTGGGACACATAGCGTTCCGGCATTTGGAGCAAGTGTGCAGTTGACCTGTTTTCCGTTAAGCGAATAGCTTCTAGTAATATCAAGAAAACTCAAAAATCGATCTCGCATATCATTCACACGCGCACTTCGCTGAATATTGATAAGACCGCGAAGTCCAGCTACAGTGAGAATTGCCATAATCGTAACAACGAGAAGGACTTCGATGAGCGTAAAAGCTTGACGTTTCGATGAGTAACGCACGAGTGAGGAGTCAGTGAGTACGCTCAGTGTAACAAATTTTTTAGGAATTTGTTAGAAATTTGTTAAGATTATGTAAGGTTTTGGTAATGTTAGTGCGCTAGAGTAAAAACATCTCGAAAGAGCTGTTCTTTGAAACCAGCGGGAAAATGCAAAAGCAATCCTACTGGTCAAAAGGGCCTTACACAATAACCTACATCACATGGAGGAACAGAAAATGGAACGGAAGAATTTCAAGCGCATGATTGGAGTGATCATCACTCTGATCGCGCTGGTGTTTGCAGTGTTCACGCTCACTCAATGCCAGACCCCTGGCTACGAAGGCATGTTCGCAAACAAGGATGGTGTCAGTGCGGACAACAAGACGGTCACCGACACGTCGAACAGCGAGGGTGTGTCAGGTACGAAAGGTTTGGACGAAGTGGTGAGCAACAAGGGTGGTACGCAGAACTCGACTGACAGCTCGGTCTCCGGCGCCAATCAGAACGGCGGTACGAACTCGAAAGATGTCACCAACCCGGACATGGAAACGAATGGCACGGATCAGGTACAGATCTTTCAGCAGAACGCGGACGGGACAACCTGGTTCAACAGCGAAGAGCACAACTACTCGATCAAGTTTCCGAACTGGATGAAGAAGAAGGTCACGGAAGAGAGTAATCTTGTGCTGAGGGGAAACTCACTCGGCAAGGAGGTGCTTAGCGAAGAAGAAAATTTCACGACGCCAAATTTCACGATCAATACGAGCTACTTCACCTACAGCAAATACACCGACGGTGAGTTCGACACGTGGTTTGCTACACTGCGCGGTACACCGGATGAAAAGATTGATTACCAGGGCGCGACGCTTTGGTTCACGGCTTTTGATTCGGATGGGCCGTATATGCGTCGCACCTTTGTGCCGATCGCAATGAGTGGTGCGGTACAGCTCGACCTCACCTACTACTCGACGCTCGAGTACAACAATGAAGCGTTCAACAAGAAGGTCAAGGAGGCCTTCTATACGATCATCAAGAACACGCAGGAGCTCTTCCTCAGCAAATAGTGGGGCAATAGGCTTGGCTATCAAGCTGAAAGAGTCTGCAAAAAGCGCTTACAAAAGCGCTTGGAGGAAATGTCATGTTTCGCATCATCGCGCTCGTCATCCTGAGCGTCTTCGTTCGGGGCATCTTTGGGGGTAGTGCGCATGCACTCCCTTCCAACGATCCAAAGAACATCGTCTTCACTGACCCCCTCTACGAGGAGTGGAAGGACACGTGGCAGAGCGGTACAACGGCGCTCTACGATCTCGACACCAAGAAGGGCGAGGTCAAGGACGTCTGCGGCAAGGTCACCGGCTGGTCGGTCGGTCACGCCTACGATGGTCACCAGGGCTGGGATCGGAACATCCCCAACGACAATGGGGTGTATCCAGTTTTTTCCATCGGTCCTGGTGTCGTTGAAAAGATGGCGGACGACTGCATCAAAGGCAACAAGGGGTGTCATGGCGGCGCGGGCAACTACGTCTTCATTCGACACAACGCGTCAGTCGTGAGCAAGTTCTTTCATCTCGTGCAGGGCAAGGTTTTCGTCAAGTCGAGCCAATGGGTTGATCGGTTTTATCCTATTGGTCTCGGCGGTTCGACGGGCAATTCAGATGGTGAACATGTTCACGTGCAGATTGAAATCGATGGGGTTCCTGTCGATCCAATCGCGCTCGCTGCGCAGTGGTCACCGCCGCTCGTCGTCGATGAGAACTCGTGCAACGTCGATCCTCAGCACAACCTCATTCAGTATCAGTCGCTCGATCAGTTCGTCGCAGAAAGGTTCAAAGCATTCTCGACAACACTGAACAGCAGTGGCTACGCGCTGAGTAAGAAAAAGTACTGGCTTCTCGACTCGCACGGCGTAGACAACAAGGACCTCATCATCGAAGAGTACAGCAAAGGCGGTGACAAGTCAGCGCTCGTCTACGATCTGGTTGGTCATGGTTCGCAGGCGATCTTCATGCCGCACGCGGTTCTCAAGTGGTGGTTCGAGCAGGGCTCGGTGTATGGGTACGGAAAGCCGCTCGCAAGCGCTGCGCTTGCGAGCGGCCCCAACATCTACACCACCCAGTTCTACTTCGAAAAAGGGTTCGTCACGGTGACTTCCTCAACTCCAGAAATCTCATCATCCCTCGACGATCCCAACCAGACACTCATCGCATCGGCCTACCCAGACAACGTGGTGCCAGGAATGTTCATCGACGGATGGTATGCCGGAAAGTCCTACGCCTTCATCAACTCGTACGTGAAAAACGGCGGGAGCAAGAAGGTTGGCTACCCGACTACCCAAAACTCGACGACACCCTTCGTCCACGACTGGTCTGGCTACAGCGTTCAGGTCTTCAGTGGTGGTTCGCTCGGAAAATGCGGCATCATGCTGCAAAAAACGAACGACAACTTCCAGGCATTTCTCATCCCGGGAAAGATCTGGACGACCTACCACGCGCCAACCCAAGGCCCCGACATTTTCGGCGCCCCGATCAACGATGTCTACTTCGACACGCAGTTCGCGATGAATCGCCAAGACTTCGAAAAAGGCATGTCTATTCTCGAATCTGGTGAAGTGATCACGAGCAGCAATCAGTGTCCCGATGTCGACATCACCTCAACCGGCTTCTCGTGCAAGTGTCCCGGTTCAACCAAACAGTCCTCGTGCGGCAAGTGTGGATTCCAGAAATGGAGCTGCATAAACTACATGTGGACACAAACCAACACCTGCACCAGCCAAGGCCCATGCACACCCGGCGAACAAGAATCCCAGATCTGCGGCAAGTGCAGTAACGGTACCAAAACCCGAACCTGCATGAGCAACTGTATCTGGAACACCTGGTCATCATGCGCCGATCCGGACAGTCAAAAGATCTGCTGCGAAGCGTCGATGAATGACTGCGGTGGTTGCAAACCTCTCACGGCCAAACTCTACTCTTCCTGCGGAACGAACGGAACCTACGAGTGCGATGGTAAGGATTCGGTCATCTGCAAAGAAGTCCCGATTTCCAATCCACCGCCAAATACACCGGACGTGGTGTCATCACCTGATATCACGAATTATTCGGACACGACAAACTCTCCGGACGCCGGATCAGCGTCGGACACACAAGTCACGCAACCACAGCCCGACACATACAACGCACCTGACACCTATACACCACCACCCAATGATTCGCCCGATGTCTACACGTCACCTGACATCTACACTCCTCCGCCAAACTACAACGCGTGCGGTGGAACCAGTGCACTTCAGGCGACTCCTGGAACTTCGTGCGGAAACTGCGGTGGAACGTGGCAGTGTAGTGGTGCGAATAGCGTGACTTGTGCCAACACAAAGGCCTACACCTACGACTCCCAAAAAGCATGCGGCCCCAAGTACTGCCTTCAGATCGCGGGAGTAAGCGGGAGCTATGCAACCGTAAAACTCACCAAGATGAGCGGCAACGCTTTTGGCAACATGCCTCTCGAGTGGATGGTCGCAAGTTCCAATCCCACCAAGGTGTTGGCTACACCAGGTACGCCATTCTGTACGAGCCTCTACAACGGCCAGGCCGAAATCTCCACCAGCATCAACCTGACGACAATGTCCAGTCAGATGCAAGTACAGGCTAAATTCTGGTCCGACCTCAACTGTGGAGCCTACGAAATCACTCCATCAGTAGTCATCCAGAAGTGCAACTAGCCGGGTACCAAGAGATAGATAGTCAGTAAGAAAGTAGCTAGTCAGAAAAATGGATTCGCCCTTCATCGCTTCCCCACCTTCAAAGACAGAACTTCTCGAGCACATCATCTTAGTAGATATTCTGACGCGCAAAAATTCCATCACGGAAATGCACGTGCAGATCATCTCAAGAATACGATGTTCCAGAAGGGTATCCGATTCGACTGGTCAGCGCATTGCATGATCTTCATTAATCGCCCACCAGTCCGAAGAACTACCGAACTGTCTTTCTCTCGCTCCGTGTAGTTCGTCTCAAAACGACTGCACGGAGCTCCCCCGAAAAACTACATTCCAGGAAAGACAGTCCGAATAATTTGGCACAAAAAATTAGAATTATAGAAAAAAGTTCAACGAAGAGTTGTATAAAATTTTTTTAAAGATGGTTCGATAATTTTTTGTAGGATCCGTATTTCTTGACTTCCATGGTCTTCAGTATAAAAGGTTATTTTTCCTCCAAAAATCACTTTTTTAAAGCTAGAAATTTCGGCGCCGAAATTTCTGAATATGTCAGAAAAATGTATAAAGTCAAATTAGACGATCTATTATCTATAAAATAGCAATATAGGCGAGAGGCTATTCCACTTTTCGTAATGGCGCGATTGAGAGGGCTAATTTTTTAGTGCCGATGGTAGGATTTTCAAAAACAACCGTGACGATTCCACCAACGATGCTGAGAATAATTCCCTCTCCAAAAATAGGATGCGAGACGCGGTCTTGTTCAGCGAGAGCGCCAGTAGGTTCACCATCTTCAAGCGGAACCATACGAACAACACGTTCTTCGGAACCACTACCACTACTATTTTTTCCTGCACCTGTGCGACCTCCGCCACCAGATTGAGAGCTAGAACTATTTCCATCCCACTGAGTGCCCATGTTGATTTTTCCGCCAAAGCCGCTGCCATTACCGCCGTATCCACCTCCTCCATTTCGTCCGCCAACGCGTGATCGACCGGGATTGTCATCATCCATGCCAACGAGTCGAACCGTGTCATCATCAAATCCACTACTACGTCGCATGGCGCCTGTGGAAAGCGAACCAGTTGTCATATAATTTTTTTCAACAACACTTTCAGGAAGTTCATCGAGAAATTGTGATGGTGCATTGGTTTTGTACTCGCCATAGAGTAATCGCTCTTGTGCATGCATCAAATACAATCGCTCGCGTGCACGAGTGACCGCGACGTACATGAGACGACGCTCTTCTTCGAGCTGGTCGGGCTCCATAACGCTTCGACTACTTGGAAAGATTCCTTCCTCAAGTCCGAGAACAAATACGTGTGTGAATTCGAGACCTTTTGCGGCATGAATCGTCATCATCGTGACAGCGTTATCACTCTCTTCCATCTGATCGGTATCAGAAAGAAGCGAAACCTCTTCAAGGAAAATCCGCAGAGACATGCCAGGCTCAAGGCCATCATATTTTTTCGCAACGGAAATAAGTTCGCGAACGTTTTCTAAACGTTCTTCGCCTTCGGAGGTTCCATCGGCAAGAAACTCACGATACTTCGCATCTTCCATAACGTGCTTGATAACGCCGGCGGCTGAAACTTCGCCAGCCACTCGCTGTAGCTCATGGAGTAATTTTACAAATCCGAGAATCGTATCAACTTTTCCACCGGCGAGTTCTGGAATTTCGCCCGCGCGCGCCATCGCATCAAATAGCGAAATATTCTGCACCGACGAATATGTCTGCAAAATTTCCAAAGTCTTCGTCCCAATCTTGCGCGCGGGCACATTCACAATTCTCATCAAGCTCACAGAGTCTCTCGGATTACTCAACACCTTCAAATATGACATCACATCTCGAATTTCCTTTCGATCATAGAACCGTGTTCCACCAATAATTTTATAAGGAATAGCATATCGCAAAAATACCTCTTCCGCGACACGCGACTGTGCATTCGTTCGATACAGCAACACAAATTCCTTGTACGAAGGTGTCTCATGTTCCCGCAATCGTCGCAAAATTTCTTCGCCGACCATCTCACTCTCATGTCGTTCATTTCGCGCCATCCAAACTTTTACCGATTGTCCTCCGTCCTGTTGTGTCCACAGTTTTTTCGCCTTCCTATGTTTATTCAAAGAAATCACACTGTGCGCTGCATCGAGAATTTTTTGCGTACTCCGATAATTCTGCTCAAGGGCCACCACTTTCGCCTCAGGATAATCCTTTTCAAAATCCAAAATATTTTTAATCGTCGCACCACGCCACGAATAAATACTCTGATCATCATCACCAATCGCACAAATATTGCGATACTTGGCTGCAAGTAACTTCACTAACACATACTGTGTGTGATTCGTATCCTGATACTCATCCACCATGATGTACTTAAATTTCTCCTGTAGCTCAGTCAAAACCTCTGGAAAATCTCTCAATAAAATTACAGTATTCATGAGTAAATCATCAAAATCCATCGCACCACTTTTTCGCAAAGCCTTCTGGTACGGCTCATATAACTCCGCAACTTTTTCCGTAAAAAAAGAATTGGTATATTTCCAATATTCTTTTGGGTCAATCATCTGACTCTTCGCTCCAGAAATGGCGCCTAATATCGACTTTGAATTCATTTTTTTCTCATCGATCTGATGCTCCTCCATCAACTGCTTCATCAAAATTTGCTGATCATGTTGATCGTAAATCGTGAACTGATTTTCGTAATCCAAAAGATGCGCATATTTTCTTAGTAACTTCACGCAAATCGAGTGGAACGTTCCCATCGTTGGCCACGCGACCGCAGGTTGCGCTTGTTCTCGATCCCGTTCCCAATCTCTTTCAACGCCAATGCCTAATAACTTTCCCACACGCTCTTTCATCTCCTTTGCAGCCTTATTGGTAAAAGTCACTGCAAGAATATTCCACGGCGAAACACTTTTTTCCTGAATCAAATATGCAATGCGATGGGTCAGAGCCTTTGTCTTTCCAGAACCAGCTCCAGCGATAACAAGCAAAGGCCCCTCGGTGCACACGACAGCTTCACGTTGTCGATCGTTTAAGCTACTCAATAATGGATGATTCATATCGTCCATAACTTCTCATACATAAAAAGTATAACCCGCGAAGTATACTTCATCGACCTCCTCAAAAAAAGCCATTGAGCTTGACTCATTAAGGTAAAAAATTGGTCTCTATAACACAGATTTTATGATTGGAGGCGGCAGTCGGAATCGGACCGACGAATGGGGGTTTTGCAGACCCCTGCCTTACCACTTGGCTATGCCGCCCCAAAGAATTCCCAAGGCTATAGGCCTGTAAAGCTCAGGAATACTAGCATTAACGATGAGCGGAGGCAACCCAAGCTCAAACGAAATGAAAGATAGGAAAGACTATCTATGAACCGTTACAGGTGTACCAACATCTGTGAAGTCGTAGATATAGTCAGCATCATCTGGAAGGTATCGAACACATCCATGACTTCGTGCTGATCCAATATGGTCGAGTGCCTCAGTCCAAAAGGTATCAGTTTTAAACCATTCAGTAGGAACAGGTTCATCAGGTCCAAGAGCACGAATCTTCGCACGAAGGGTTGCATTGCCGAGACTTGGAAGTCCATGGAATCCATATCCATCAGGTCGAATAGCCTGCCATTTTGGCATGATATAGAAAGGCGCAGCTCCACCGATTCTCACCTGTTGTTTAAAGAGAATTTTCCATGTTCCAACAGGAGTTGGGTGATCAGGAGCACCGGTACTTACGCTGAACACTCGAACAACGTAATCGCCAATTCTAAGCGTAGCTTTTTGTTCAGAGAGGTCAACTTCAACACTTTTTTCGGCACTCAAATTAATATCGAGACCCTTTCCGGAACCATTAATGAGAAAGAATTTTTTCTGAGCTGTTTCCTCATCGTATGGTTGACCAACCGTAATGTTAAGACCGAAGTCACTATCCTTGACCCATGTAACACCAGGAATGACAACACCAAACATTTCACGATATACATCTTCTACAGATGGAGCCTTAATATCAAAAGTAAATAGAGCAGTCTGACCAGGATCAACACGAGGAGAGCTCATATAGATACGATTTGATGCGGCCCATCCACTTCCAGCATCGCTGTTTGCGAAAATACTATCTCGATCGAGTTCATGTGTTGTGCCAAGCTGAACTACCGGACCCTTATTACATCCACTTGAGTCACTGAACCAAGGAGTATTTCCATCATTTTTATAGGCAATAGTGACGCGCATAACTCCATTCGGAAGAGAGGAGACACCCTGATTTTTGAGAAGAGCAGTTGCTTTATAGACTGGCTTTTCTACGGGAGTATACTCACAAGAAATATCATATGAAAAAACAGGGGCCTGATTTTCCGGCTTCTCAACCTTTGGAACAGGAGTAGGTTCGGTATTTACTTTCTTTGGAACATTGGGCGCATTGAGATCATCACCAACCTTATCGTCAACAACTTGTCCATCATATACTTCATAGGCGAGAACTTTTCCAATACTATCAAGTGAAGCTTTTTTAGTCACACTTTGAACAAAAGGAGATCGTTGCAAAACGGAATTTTGCGAAGACTGGACATTGAGCGAGTCACTGAGGCTCCCAATACCAATACCAGCCGTGAAAGCAACCGCTAAAAGAATTGAAGTATGGCGATAGAAAGGTTTTTTGGATCTCATGAATATTTTTATTTTTATTTAAAACTATTATAATACATTTATTATTATAAGTCAACGATTTCACAGCGAATATTAGCTTTAAAAATAGTAAAAATTTGACAAATACAAGAAAAGCTATAAAATAACCACCTTATAAGTGATATATTATTTCACGTCATGAACGTCAAATTAGCAATTGCAACCGTAGCAACTATAGTAGGTGCAGCTGGTGGTATCTATCATAAAGAATCAAGTCGTGATGGAGCTGGACCTCTGAATATCGCTCAGCAAGGTCTTGATGATGTACGGGGTTTTCAGGATCACATGCCAGTACTTAGGGGTGTATCCGAGGATGTGACCCGGAAAGTCAATACAGCACTCAATATAGCGATGACACAGTGTCTTACGACTGGAAGAGTGGATGCTGATGAATATTTAGCTAAAAAAGCGGAGTGGCCGATAGATACGCAATTGCAGGTTCGAGCATGTTGTGCAAAAATTGCTAATAGGGATGATATTCATTTTCAGTTCGGGATTGGAGAAAGAACGTTTGATACAAGAGAGGGCCAGGTATTCTTTCAAAAAGATATACAATGTAGTTCGCCGGTTGTCGTAAGGTTGCAAAAAGAAGCACCTGTGAATACGAGTAACAGCGAAAAATAAGTTACATTCACGTGTACATCAATTGTAGTCTAGGGTACTACGGCAAAAACTTGAGTACTTCTTTTTTGAAGCTCTCGAGATCTTTAAATTGCTTATAGACAGAGGCAAATCGAATATAAGCAACTTCATCAAGTTTCTTGAGTTTTTCCATCACGCATTCACCAATGACCTTACTTGGAACTTCTTTGCCAGAAGAAGTCCATTCTTCCTCAAGATCATTGAGGAGGGAGTCGACTTGCGCTTGGGTAACGCTTCGTTTTTCGCACGCTCGCCATATCCCTTTCTCAATTTTTTCACGACTATATGGCTCGCGTGACCCATCTCTCTTGACCACCACAAAAGAACTGAGCTCAATTCGCTCGAAGGTTGTGAAGCGATATTTGCACGTATCGCACTGTCGTCGACGACGAACAGACTTGCCCTCATGCGTGAGGCGCGAGTCGAGAACGCTAGTTTCTATATGTTTACATTTAGGGCAGTACATGCGAAAAGTATACACGAAATTGCGCTTCTGCAAAGCCATCTGTCATGCCCGCAATATAATCTTTTACCACAACCGCGCAGGCGGTTGCCTGTTCCTGTTTCCGATTTTCAATTTTTTCTTCACCTTCTTTTCTCAAGAGTCGCTGAAAATTTTCAGGAAGTTTTTCTGGATGCTTCATGAATAATGCAAAAAGTTGCTTGATGATATGTTGTCCTCGCTGACTCTGCCCAGAAACTTTTGGAGAAAAATAATAATGTGTCATAAAGAATGCCCGAAGTTCATCGATGTCATGACGCATCTGTGCTGAAAACTGGACGAGAATGCCATCAAACGCGCGAACATCTTCGAGAGTTTTGATATGATGCGCCGCGAGCCGTCTTTCTGTTTCTTCAAGAATATCATCAACGAGAAGATGCATGAGTGAACTTGAAAGTCGCGCACGAAGAATTTCCGGAGTCATATTTTGAGCAACTTCATTATAGTGTTGAGTCATCGTTTCATACGCTCGTGCGACAATCGGCAATTTTACAATATCATCTAGTGTAAACATATCAGCGCGAAGGCCATCATCAAGATCATGGCTCATATAAGCCACTTCATCGCCCAGGTCTACGACCTGGGCTTCCAAATGCGCCGACTGTTTAAATACGGTTTTTGGCTGATCAAACGGTGTTCGATGTTTTAATAGTCCATCCAAAACTTCTTTCGATACATTGAGTCCATCAAATTCCGGATACATATACTCAAGTCGTTCGACGATTCGCAAGCTCTGTTCGTTGTGTTCAAAATGAAGGCCATACTCAACCATGCACTCATCGAGTGCGTGCTCACCAGCATGTCCAAAGGGGGTATGCCCCAAATCATGAGCAAGTGCAATCGCCTCAGCAAGGTCTTCATTGAGACCAAGGCCGCGTGCTAATCCCCTGCTCACTTGTGCGCACTCGGTTGAGTGAGACATGCGATTGCGATAGTGATCACCCTCACCAACAGTAAATACCTGTGTTTTTTCCATCAATCGCCGAAACGCCTTCGAGTGAATAATGCGATCCCGATCTCGCTGAAAGCACGTTCGAAATTCACTAACAGCCTCAGGAAAAACTCTTCCAGCCGACTCCCCACTCTTCACCGCGTAGGGAGCTAGCGTGCTTTGTTCACGTTGTTCGATATGTTGTCTGGTGAAAAGCATAATAGTGTCTACACAAGGTCGATGAGTGCTCTAATGGTAGCGGAAAATCGAACAAAAGCCAATATAACTTCGCGATATCGGCTTATTGCTACTTGAGTAAAGTTTGTATTTTTGTTACAATATAAATACAAACTTACGTTATAACTTTATGACCAAAACCATTTCCAAATTAGAACTGTATCGCAACCTCAAGGCGGTGAGCGACGATGTGATGAAAAATGGAACGGTATATACCGTTGTGCAGCACTCTCAGCCGGCATTTCAGATCACGCCTATAAATCCATTACCTGTAAAAAAATACAAAAAAAGTGATATTGAGAAGTTTATTATTCGAGAAAAAAGTAGCAAGAAAACGAATCTCTCCACAACTTATAAGCAATATCTCTACTCTTGATGGTTATTCTTGATAGCTCAGTCATTATTGCACTTTTCAAAGATAGCGACATTCATCACGAAAGAGCAAAAAAGTACTTTTACAGCGATGAAGATTTGGTTATTCCGACTTGTGCGCTGAATGAAATTTTGAGTGTATTGAAGATGAGAAACGGCCTTGAGGCGGTAAAAAATTGCACAGAATTCATATATAACTCTGAAAATATCGATATATATGACATGGGTAATGAGCTCGTTGACGAGGCAGTTCAGTTTTTCGCAAAACACAAAAACAATCTCTCTATGACAGACACGCTTCTCCTAACGCTGAGCCGAAAGACAAAAATTCCCCTTTTGACCTTCGACAAAGAGCTCGAAAAACTTACACACACCCTATGACAAATCCTTCTTCGTCAAAATCATCACCAAAGTCAAAAACAGCTCTCTCTGTTCACATCCAAAACTTCCTCGATCATTGCGAGGTTGGAAAAAATCAGTCTCCACGAACACTCCAAAATTATCATCACTACCTTGGCCGATTTCAGAAGTGGGCGGGCGATATAGATGTTAGTGATATCTCGCTCGATATGGTGCAAAAATTTCGACTCTATCTCAATCGCCTTACTGATGAGAAGAATAGAAAGTCAGGTTCTGACTTATTATCAATCAAAACGCAGAATTATCATATTATTGCGCTACGTGCTTTTCTCAAGTATCTCGCAAAAAATGACATCGCCTCTCTCGCCGCAGAAAAAATCGAACTCAGTAAAATTCCAGCACGAACCGTTGAGTATCTGACGCGCGAAGAGCTGGAAAGAATCTTTCAGGAGCCAGATCAGAGTAATATTCGTGGCCTTCGCGACATCGCTATTTTGGAAACACTTTATTCTACTGGACTTCGTGTATCAGAACTTGCTTCTCTAAATCGTTCGCAAGTCGATCTTGAGCGACGTGAGTTTATGGTTCGAGGTAAAGGTCGAAAACCAAGAATTATTTTCCTCTCGCAACAAGCTGCAGACAGAATCGCCGCATATCTCAATAAGCGCTCCGATAATTTTGAGCCGATTTTTATCAATCACGGCCGCGGAAAATCAGGCTCCATTGACGATATTACTCTTGCGGAAAAGCATCGCCTCACGACCGTTTCCATTGAAAATCTTGTTCGCAAGTACGCTCTCCATGCCGGCATTATTAAGAAAGTCACGCCACACGTTTTACGGCACTCATTCGCCACAGAGCTTCTCATTAACGGTGCCGACATTCGATCTGTTCAGGAGATGCTCGGCCACGCCTCAATCACGACAACTCAAATTTACACCCATCTTACGAATAGGCGGTTGCGCGAGGTTCATGAAAAGTTTCATAAGTAGGCGCGGAGTGCAGCAGCACGGAGCGCACGCGCGGCCATTAAGCCGCGCAATCAATAAGATCCCCATTCTCTTTTCAAAATACTGAAATCTCCCTATACTATCCCCGATGATCAACTACGAAAACGTTTCAAAAAAAATCGGCAACAAGCTCATTCTCGACGACATCAATCTCGAGATCGAAGGTGAGGAATTTGTGTTTGTGATTGGCCCTTCTGGTGCAGGAAAGTCAACACTGCTCCATCTTCTCATTGGTGCTGATACCATCACCTCCGGAGAGATTTATGTAGACAATTATCGGCTTAGTAAGGCCAAAGAAAAGGATCTCGCTTTTTTGCGACGACGTATCGGTATGGTATTCCAAGATTATAAACTTCTCGCAACCAAAACTGTCTTCGAAAACGTCGCCTTCGCACTCGAAGTCTGCGGAAATAATCCTCAATACACTCGCGCACGCACCAACGAAGTTTTGAAACTCATCGGCATTTTTGATATTCGCAATAGTTTTCCGAACGAGCTTTCGGGTGGTGAAAAGCAAAAAGCTGCACTCGCCCGCGCCATGGCTAACAATCCCCCAGTCCTCATTGCCGACGAGCCAACAGGCAATCTCGATCCAGACGCTACTGATGAGCTCATCAAGCTCTTCGAAAAATTAAACAAAATGGGTACAACCGTCATTGTTGCCACTCACAACGAAAAGATCGTCAACACACTCAAAAAACGCGTCATCCAGATCGACAACGGCAAAATCACCCGCGACAAAAAAGCAGCAAGTTATAGAGCATAGTTCTGATATCTACAACGTAAACTCATCCTCACTGAGAATAATTCCCAGCGAGTTCACCACAACCTCACGCATAGGGGCCTCTTCGGTGTGTCCGGCAACGCAAGCCTTCAGTCCATTCAACTCAGCGGCAGAAACGACCTTAGCGGCGTCCTCAGGCGTCTTGGTGAAGACGGCAAGTCCGACACCATAGTTGAAAACCTTGAGCATGTCTCGTTTCGCAACGCGACCCTTCTCTTCAACAAACTGAAAAACTTCAGGAATTGGCAACATCTTATCGATCACGTATCGCAACTTTTTTTTGCTGCGCATAAGTTTTTGCCAACCATGACCAGAGATCGGTTCGAGATTTGTGACAGCAATGTCGGCCTTCATGAGATCTTGTACAAATCGGGTATACAAAACAGTCGGCGCATTAATCACCTCATAGTATGGTCTTCCGCTACCGCTTCCATCATTCATCTTCACGCTCGTACGATATTTTTCCGGAAGTCTCTCTGCGAGTTTTCGAAGTGTCGTAAATCCATTGTCATGTGGGCCGCTACTTTCGACGAAAACAATCGTATCTCCAGCGGCGAGTTGCGTTCCATCAATAGGTTTTTTCCCCGCAGGAACAAGACCAAAAAGCGCCCCAGCAATATCAAGCTTTCCTTCAATAATTTTTCCTTTTAACTGTGGTGTCTCACCTGAGAAGTACACGCATCCAACCTGTTTACATCCTTCGACAAATCCATCGAGAAAGCCTTTCATAAAAACAGGATTGAAGACGAGCTCCGGCGTGCTCGAAGGAAGATAGAGTGAAATGAGAATGGTTTGCATGCCACTCGCAGCCGCATCGTTCGTCATGACGGCTACGGTTTTAATTCCAATATTGTACCAGAATTTCGTCGCCTCTTCATCGGTAAGATCCTCCGGTCGAGCATCATCAGACGTGCCAAGTCCTTCAGGAAGAAGGGTAATTTGAAGTGAATCTGCGCCAGTTCCATCGCCCATGGCTTTGAAAAACGGCTTAAGATCGAGACTAAAGACATTTGCGCTACTACCAAAACCAGACTCTGGGATAAATCCATAATCTTTTGCAAACTCCTGCGTGCGCTTCCCAGCTTCAATAAAGGCTCGTTTCGCTGCATCGAGTGCATCATAGTTCACGTGATCGAATCCCTGCTGTTGTTGAGTTTTTTCTGGTTCTTGAGCCATAAAAGTGGGTTGTTCGGACGCAATTGTAGCAAGAAATAAGGTGGGTTTCTAGGGCAATATGAGGAGCGCCTGAGTGGCGCAAGCGTTCTTGGGCTTATCGTTCTGAGCTTGCTGTGTTACCCTCTCAAAACCTCAATCGACATAATATATTCCAAGTGGAATACCGGCGGAATACATTACGCTAAAAGCATTTTTGAAAGGTACGATCCGCCCTGTTCTCCACCTGTTGTCAGAATTTTTTCAGAAAAATGTTAAAAAAATGTTAGGAAAGGTTTAGAAATTGGTAATGTTGAGACGCTAGAATCGTCTCATGAATACAGGTCAAACACAGCTCGCGCAATCAGTCACTACAGAACTCATCCATCAACACGCCTGGAATACGATTACGCACAGTAATCGCCGAATTAATAAGATTCTCATAAATCTCTACGGCTCATTTGAAAAAGCGTGGAAGGAAATGGATCAAAAATCCCTCGAACAACTTTCAAAAATCCCCGACCTTGCAAGAAAAAAATCTCAAATCGATCCATATAAAAACTGGAAAAAATTCTGCGACACGTATCAAGACATTCGCCTCGTTCCCCTATCGTCGCCATCATACCCACCACACCTGAAGCATCTTTCGCAGCCGCCGCAGGGGCTCTACGTTCAGGGAAATTATGATCCATCGCTTTTTATACATGCAAAATTTTTGAGTATCGTTGGGACGCGCCAACCGTCGCCATATGGAGTTTTACAAACGCAAAAACTCGTTCAACACTTCTCGCACCATGGGGTAATTATTGTGAGTGGACTTGCTGATGGTATCGACTCGATTGCGCACGAATCGGCACTGCTTGAAAACATGCCGACATGGGCCATCATCGGTCACGGCCACGCGCACGTACGAGAAACAAAATGTCATCTCGTATCCCAGATTCTCAAAAATGGCTGCATTATCAGTGAATATCCACCAGAAACTCCGCCAGAACGTTTTCGTTTTCCAGAACGTAATCGAATTATTGCGGGTATTTCGCCGGTCACTGTCGTCACCGAAGCGCCAGAAAATTCTGGAGCAAATATCACCGCCAAAATCGCACGCGAAGAAAATCGAGAAGTTTTTGCCATCACGGCGGACATCGATCGTCACGACTGCCAGGGAAATCTCGATCTCATCGAAACAAATATTGCTGCACCGCTCACATCATATAAACCGCTAGAAGAAGCGCTAAATCTAGAAGTAATCATAGAATCACCAGTGAAAAAATATCCAAAATCCATCGCAAAACCACCAATCAAAATTGTTTCAAAGTTCAGAGACGACGTACTGAACGCTATTGTGCAATCGCTCACCTATAAACGCGCTACAACCATTTCGGAAATTATGGAAAAGGGAAAAGTGAGAGACATACCTCTTATTTTGGAAAAGCTCACCCTCCTTGAAATTGATGGAATTATAGAATCCACCGGGTCGGGATATCGTCTCATATAATATTACATGCCCAGATTCGTTGCCTGGAAGACTTCGTCCATTGTTGTGAGGCCCTGGAGAACTTTCAAAACACCATCTTCTTGCATTGTAATCATGCCCTTTTTGCGAGCCATCTCATAAAGTTTTGGAGCTGATGCCTTAGCCAAAATTAACTCCTGAAGTTCAGAATCAATCGTCACCATTTCAACAATAACGAGTCGTCCGCGGTATCCCGTCTTGCTGCAAACTTCACAGCCTTTTGCGACAAGAAGTTCTGCAGGAACAGTGGTCACGGAAACATTTGGCAAGACCCCCTTGATTGTTTCAAGTTGCGCAGTAAACTTCGCAGTCTCTTCTGGTGTCATCGTGCGCTTTTCAGCACACACGCACAACTTTCTCACAAGTCTTTGTGCGATGATGGTATGAAGCGCAGGTGCCACGATAAACTCCGGCAATCCCATATTGACCAAACGCGGAATCGACTCAACGGCACCATTTGTGTGTAATGTAGAAAGCATGACATGACCCGTCAAAGCGGCTTGTGCAGCCACATTTGCCGTTTCAAGATCACGAATTTCACCAATCATAACTGTGTCTGGATCTTGGCGCAAAATGGTTCGGAGTCCATCTGCAAAATTATATCCATGCGACTCATCAATCTGACTCTGTGAAATTCCCTCGATATGATATTCGATAGGATCTTCCAGAGTAATAACCTTCGCCTCAGGTGTATTAAATCGACTCAATAACGAATACAGTGTCGTTGTCTTACCAGAACCGGTTGGACCAGTGACGAGAATCATGCCGTGCGATAAGTCTGGTAACTGAGAAATTTTCTCAAGATACTGACCCTGGAATCCGAGCTCTTCGAAGCTCAAAAATGACTTTCCACTATCAAGTAATCGACAAACAAACGACTCGCCATATTGCGTTGGAATTGATGAAACACGAACATCAACCTTTCGATCATTGATGATAAACGCATATCGTCCATCTTGTGGAATGTTTGTAATATTCATCTTCATCTTACACTTATACTTGAGCTGATTGATGATGTTTCCAAATATTTTTTTATCGATCTCAAAAATCTTATACAACTCACCATCAATACGAAATCGAATGCGTGCTACTTTTTCTTCGGGTTCGTAATGAATATCTGATGCACCGGTTTTTATGGCTCCAACTTCAAGTAAATTGAGACCTTCCTCACTTGTAACTGTTTCGATTTTTTTCTGCAAATCGCTCAAAATCTGAATCTCTTTTTCAAATGCAGCACGATTGGTTTCTTCCACATTCGTGACAATATCTTTTTGTGTAACAACCTGCTGAATATCGTAAATATGAACGGCATCAACAATTGAATCTTGTGTACAAAGGTTGAGTTCTACTTCGAACTTCTCACCAATCAATCGATCAACGATTGCTTTTACTTCGGGTGTCGCAGGATCAACCACGGCAATCCGAAGATGCTGACCAACACGCAAGAATGGCATAATGCCGAACTTCAAGGCATCTTCTTTGGAAATGAGTTTTAAAAGATCCGGATTAATCGGAGTTTTGGACAAATTAACATAAAGCATGCCAGTATCGGCAGCATGTTTCATAACGTCTTTTTCGTGAATGTCACGATTGATCCAGCCAAGAGCTTGACCAACATCCGGTGCCTGACCATCTGCGCCAATAGGGGCAGCACCCCCAGTGGATGCAGATTGTTGATGAAGATCTTGAACGGCTACTTGTATTGACTGATCGGCCATGGGTTTTTTGTTTTTATGCCTGAGAAAATACTTCAAATTATTATATCACAAATCAGCTTCGAAGTCACGCACTGAGAGTGTAATACAGAAGAGGCCCGTCGGCGTAC
>JBBIGU010000006.1:0-53254 GCA_037447365.1 Candidatus Peregrinibacteria bacterium
GATGCCGCACATGGTGCTACCGCAGAAAAGAAAGCAGATCATCCTGCCGAAGAAAAGCCTCATGATGTTGCACATGCAAAACCAGCAGCCGGTCATGCAGAGGAACATAAAGAAGGCGCAGGCGGAGAGCACAAAGAAGAAGGTCATGCAGCAGCTCCAGTAGTCCTACCACCGGCAGCACATGGTGGCGCTGAACACGGACATGGAGATGAGAGTCCTGGACTTATAAAGCGCTTTATAAAAAATACCTTCTGGGAATTGCCAAAAAGTCTTGTGCAGCCACCAAAACTCGGATTGCAAGTCGGAGGGGAAATTCTCAAAGGCGGCTGGGCAATACTCCGCGGTTTATTTAGCAAAAAATATCGAGAGGAGACGTATAGCAATCCTCCAGTTGAGTTAAAAGCCGCCCCAAAAGCAGCGAACGACAACAAAGAGCACGACCATCATGCTCACGCTGCGTAATGAATATTACGAGAAGTATCCACCCAGATTTCCGTCCTCGGTAAGCATTTCGAGGGCTTCTTCGAGTGTTTCAGAAGTAACGGGATGTCCAGCAATCGCATCGAGCATGGTATGGGCCGTAACACCTTCGCGAATCGCAAGCGTTGCCTTGTCGATCATCGTTGTTGCATCAGGTCCGATGATGTGAACCCCGAGAACAACACCAGTATCATTATCGGCAATAACTTTTACAAATCCATCACGTTCCCCCATGATGAGCGCTTTACTGTTCATGGCAAATGGAGATTTTTTAACAACAATATTTTTTCCAGCAGCTCGCGCTTTTTCTTCCGTAAGACCAACGCTCGCGATTTCAGGACTCGTAAAAATAACACTCGGCACCGCGGCGTAATTCATCTCAATCATCTTTCCACCAGCCTTTTTTCCCAAGATGTGATAAGCCGCAATCTGCCCTTCTCTCTCGGCCGTATAGGCAAGCAAAACTTTTCCAGCGAGATCACCAATCGCATACACATTTGGCAAACTCGTCTGCATATATCCGTTGGTCACAATACCGCGCGCACCTTCCATGACGTTCACGCCAACACTTCCCCAATCACAGACGTTCATATTCAAACTTCGTCCCGCCGCAACTAATGCATAATCATATTCCGCCTCCTCCACAACACCATCAGCATGTTTCAAAACAGCTTTTACGCTCGAACCAGTGTCATTCATTCCCTCCACATTCGTACTCAAATTAACTTTTACATCATGGCGACCAAGTAATTTTACAAGTTCTGCAGCCACTTCTCCGTCTTCATATGCAAGTAGGCGCTCTCCCCGTTCAATCAAAGTGACCGCTGTTCCAATTGAAGAAAAGAAACTCGCCATCTCGCATCCAACCGTTCCCCCACCGGTAATTAACATCGTTTTTGGTTGTTGTTCCAAAAGAAACACTTCACGATTGGTAATAATTCTACCACCAACCTTCACTCCATCTGGAACTCTCGGGCTTGATCCTGTCGCCAAAATTACATATTTCACGTTCAGTTCACTTTCAGCGCCATCTTTCGCAACAACTCGAATCGTATTCGCGCCAACAAGCATTCCCCTACCAGCAATCACCGTAACCCCAATCGTCTTCAAACTATTTTCAAGTCCGCGATGCAGCATGCCAACAACTTTTTTTCGTCGCTCACATACTTTTGGAAAATCAAATCGCACACCACTATCAGCGACAACTCCAAGCGCTTCTCCTTTTAACATCGTTTGATACAGATGCGCGCTATGTAAATACACTTTCGAAGGGATGCATCCCCAGTGAAGACACTCTCCCCCAACTAAATCCTGCTCAATCAGCGCAACGTTTAACCCAGCAGCCGCCAACATTCGTGCGGCTTCGCAGCCACCAGGGCCACTTCCGATAATTCCAACATCAAAGCTCAATGATTCCATAAAGTGCGCAATAAAAAAGCAAAAAAATCCTTGCCCAAGCATAGCATAAAATAAAACAATCCAGTACAATACTCGCGTGGTCACCCCATTTTATCCGTTTTAAAAGCCACGAAACCATGATGAGCTATACAGAATTCGCCGAAGCAACGCTCCGTAATGAAGGGTACAAAATTACCTCACCTCGTATGGCAGTTATCGAAGTGCTCGCACACACGAGCCGTTCACTTTCGCCATACAAAATCGCCGAAATCGCCCTCCAAAAGTACAAGATCAATCTCGATACCGTAACCGTCTATCGTATCATTCAGGTTCTCGAAAAACTCGAACTCGTTCACAAAGTTCACGGCGTCGAAGGCTACATTCGTTGCGAAGTAAAAGAAGACGATGTTGATGATTGTCATCATTCTTTTGTTTGCCGTAAGTGCAAAAAAGTCGAAGAAATTTCTGGTGAAAATCTCGGAACTTTTATAAAAGCCATGGAAAAAATCCACCGCTTCAAAGTTGAAAAACATCAATTAGAACTCATAGGGGTCTGCAAGAAGTGTAAATAAATTCTTTAAAAGAATAGACCACACCTCTTTTTAATTAATCTATACCTCCTGCGGCATATCTGGAAACGTCCGTACCGGTAATTTGCCGTCATTCACCTCGAGGGTTTTGACGAGAATATCCATAACCGCCTCTCGAACAATAATACAGCCCATGCTGCCATATCGACCAGGGACCTTGAACATGGAGTTTTCTTTTCCAAATGGATGGATGCCATACGCTGTTCCATCAGTTCCGTTTTTGTAGAGTCGGATAAATCGTCCACTCTTTCCGAAAGTCATCCGGTTCTTTTTGATCTGCAAATCTTGAGCCAGTTCCGGCGCTGCCGGGGTCGCAGCGAAATATCGTAGACCGATATATCGAACAACACGTCGGACACCAGTGACGACTTCAAACTCAAGCGTTGTTCCATCGAGATGATAGAGGTGACCAATATTTGTCTGAACGTTAACTTCGAAAATATCACCTTTTTGTGGAACCCAACTCTCAAGATCGGTTGTTTCAGAACTTGGGAGTGACCACTGAGCGTTTCCGGCGGATGTATCTACTTGATCTTGCTGGTTAGTACTATCTTCACTGAGCTCATAAGCCTTAACACTGCTCGCGCCACCTGCCAAAAGAGTAATAATGAGAATTAAAGCTAAACGTGCCTTCAAAAACTGATACATAAAGCTGAATTTAGAGAGTAATTCCGGCGACAAGAGAAGAAGCATACTCTAAATAAGAAATTTGTCAATAAACATAGAGGCAAAGCAAAGCTAGGAAACGTATTTTTCAGCTTTACAAAAATACAACAAAAAAGCGGCCAGAAGCCGCTTAAAAGAACTCTGATTATAATCTGGCGGAATTGACGGGGCTCGAACCCGCGACCTCCACAGTGACAGTGTGGCGCTCTAACCAGCTGAGCTACAACTCCGCATTGCTTTCACCCTAGGACGAAAAGCCCACCTATCATAGTGACAACTCTGAATATTGACAAGAGGTTGTTGTTAAAATATCAAAGCAGCCTTAAGATAAAGCCACCCATTTGCCTATTCGATTTGGGCTTATAGGGCCTTTTCTCTTGCTTTTTCATGAAAATCCCCTACAGTATGGGGGCTCTTAAATTTCTCTTTGTATGGCAAAAGCTAAAACCGTAGTAGCCGTTTGGAACTGTACCGAAACTGGTATGCAGACTGGCGCGTTCGAAATCAAGAAGGAAAAGGTCAAGGACCTTACTCGAAGACGCTACAATCCAACACTTCGAAAGCACACACTTCAGAAGGCCAAGATCGTTAAAGGCGCCGAGAAGTAAGACAAGTTTCTTACACCTCCTCATCTTGTTTTTATGTCGCAAAAAAAACGCATCGGCATCGACTGTCGTATGTATTCTTCCAAATTCACAGGAATAGGAAGATATGTATATGAACTCGTACATCATCTCACAACAGAGGACAAGGAACATGAGTATGTGCTTTTTTTTAATGAACCAGAATTTTCTAATTTCAAACTTCCGAACAAGCGCTGCACAAAAGTAAAGGTCGGCGCCAGGCACTACTCCATCGCCGAGCAGACAATCTTCCTTTACAAACTGTATCAGGCAAAACTCGACCTGATGCACTTCACGCATTTTAACGCACCAATTTTATATCGAAGAAAATCCATCGTCACAATTCACGATTTGACGCTCTCATTCTTCCCTGGAAATAAGATGCGTTCCCCTCTTTATCGAGGAGCTTATAAGCTCACACTGAAGGCCGCAACACATAATGCCTCAAAAATTATTTCTGTTTCGAACTACACCGCCAGCGATCTTCAGCGAATGCTTAATGTCGATCCACACAAAATTCATGTCACCTACGAAGGCGTGAACGAAGATTTCAAACCAAATCCAAATACAGAAGAAGTCGATATGACGAAAAAAAAGCTCGGTATCACGAAGCCATACATTCTCTACACTGGCGTTTGGCGCAGTCACAAAAACCTCGTCTCACTCGTAAAAGCTTTTCATATTTTACGAGATCGCTACAAAGAAGATGTTCAACTTGTTATTACGGGCCGAGAAGATCCTCTCTATCCAGAAATACGAAGAACCGCACAAGAAAGCGGTCATATGGAGGACGTAATTTTCACTGGCATGGTCGAAGAAAAAGATTTGATGAACTTATACACGGGCGCACATGTCTATTGTCTTCCGTCATTGTACGAAGGATTCGGTCTCTCTCCCCTCGAAGCGATGAAGTGTGGAGTGCCTGTTGCCGTTTCAAAAACATCATGTCTCCCAGAAATTTGCGGCGACAATCCAGACGAACCAACCGCACTCTATTTTGATCCATACGATCCAACCGACATCGCCGAAAAACTTCACACGCTCTGCGTGAACGACGACATCCGCAAAAAACTTATCGCTAATGGTCGGCAGCATGTGAAGATTTTCTCCTGGGAAAAAATGGCCAAGGAAACGCTCGAGGTGTACAATGCCGTTCTCAGACACTAATCGTCTGAGTTAATTTTTCGCCTATGTTCTCCCCTTTCCAAGAAGCCCTCAAACTCACCATCGCCCGACACGGTATGCAAAAAATCGTCGAGGCTTCTCAAGTGTGCGCAAGATTCACTGAAATCAAACCAAGCGTCTTCCCCGAAGATCCCGAAAACCAGATCATCGCCAAACAGTTCAAAGATCACATCCTCACCCTTCAAGTTCCCGACTCAGTCTGGGCCAACGAAGTCATCAATCGCCAGTCCAAAATCATCGCGGAGGTAAACGCAAAGTATGGCGAAGAAGTGATTCAGAGAATTAAGACGGAACTTATACAGCTTCAAAATCCAGAATCAAACCTTTAACAAGAACATCTTAAGGGTATTTTGCTTGACCTTCTGCCATTTTCTCGTACAATGAAGCTGCTCCTGGCATCAGAACCAGGGCTACTCTCAAGTTCAACAAGCACTTTCAAAGCTGAAATTCCTTTATTAATGTAAACCCATTTCACCGTGATCGTCATTCGTCTCTCTCGTATTGGAAAAAATACTCAGCCTAGTTTCCGTATTATTGTTCAGGATAAGCGAACAAGTCCTAAGCGCGACGCTATGGATATTCTTGGATACTATCACCCATCAAAGCAGCCAAAACTCGTAAAACTCAACAAAGAAGGTCTTGAAAAGTGGATCAAGAACGGAGCAGTTCCATCAGATTCAGTTGCAAGTCTTCTCAAGAAGAACGGTTTTGCAAACATGGACAAATATATCGAATCACGAGATAAGCAGAAGAAGTCTACAAAAGCTCAGGCAGAGGCCGCAAAAGCCGCTTAAACTTTTAGGAATCCCTCACCCTTCTTAACTTAACTTATTAACTCTCCTACTATGTCAGATATCACACAAGGTGCGGATCGCGACTTTGTTGAATATGTCGTAAAGCAGATCGTCGAGCATCCAGATGATGTGGTTGTTACTCGGACAGTCGATGACATGGGCGTTCTCATTACGCTTATGGTCAACAAGGAAGATATGGGAAAGATTATCGGAAAGAGCGGTCAGACGGCAAAGTCTCTCCGAGTTCTTCTTCGTATGATCGGTTCACGTTCTAACGAACGCGTAAATCTGAAAATTGCTGAGCCAGCTGAAGCGTAGTATGGTACATACAATGTAAATATCTCATCACTCACCTATGGAAGACGCTCCTAATATTATCGATGCGGCAAGAACATACGACATAATAGAAATTATCAATCGTGGACTCGCTTACGCCATTATTATTGCGGGTTTTCTCTCGGTGGTATTTATTTTCATTGGTGGTATCTCGTTTATTCTCTCCGGAGGAAGTGAAGACAAAATCAAGCAAGCGGTCGGGACAATTCGTTACGCTATTATCGGCTTGGTTATTACCATTCTCGCGGTCGTTATCGTTGCAACAGTTGGTAAAGCCATCGGTATCAACGTGATCCAGTATATCAACTTCTCCGACATCATCGATACCGTCGCCTCAATTGGTCGAAGCGGAAGCCCAACAGGCAGCCTTCGATAGGGCGAAAGGATAATATTGAAAAAGAGGAAAGTCGAAGCCGTTGTCGAAAAAAGATAGCTAGCTCTTCTTATCTCTTCGCATTCCTCACAATACACTTCCAATCAAATGGAAATTTGAACGTTTCTGCAGCTCGAACAAGTGAGCTGAACATAACCCATGGACCACTACCTTCGTATATGAAACTATTTCCCTTCTCTCTGTTTGGATCGTAATTTTCCGTACCTTTGAGTCCTTTTGGAGCGAGAGGGACAACTCCTGACTCGAATGACTGGGCGACATCTCCTTCAGTGAAGCAGTATGCAGTATCACACGCTCTCCACATCGTCTCATAATGCGCATCGCGCGGAGTAACAATAGTTACCTGATCGTACCAATCGATAGAAGGTTTCTTGCTCCCCTTCCAAAAAAGAATGAGAGGAAACTTCAATGCACTAATGCCATCGAGGAAACTTTGAAGAAGTTCGAGATCTTTTTCTGTCTCAGCGCAGAAGCCTACAATTGGCTGTTGATGGGAAAAAGGAAGTGTGAGCTGTGACGCACACTGTTGCTTGTAAACTTTTTTTGAATCAAAGAGTTTGGAGAATTCCTTCGGAACTGACATAATCTGGGTGTTTGTTTTTGTAGAAGCTTTCTACGTAGTATATCAAAAAAACAGCTTCTAGCCAACCCCCAATCCTTGACGTAAAATGCAGTTATGTTGCAGAACAAGAAAAAGCTCCTTATTATCGATGGAAACGCTCTTATACATAGAGCTTTTCACGCAATTCCATTTCTCACCTCGTCGAACGGTCTGCCAACAAACGCAGTTTATGGCTTCGCCTCAATGATTCTGAACCTCCTTCTCAAGGTTCATCCAGAATACATCGTGATGACCTACGATCTCAAAGGACGAACATTTCGCGATGATCTCTATACGGAATACAAGGCGACGCGCGCAGCAGCCCCACAAGAACTCTACGATCAAATTCCTCAGATCAAAAAGCTCGTGCAGGCATTTAATATTCCTGAGTTCGCTGTAGAGGGATTCGAGGCGGACGATGTGATCGCAACGATTGTGAAAAAAATGACAGAATACAAAGATGTTCAGTCGTATGTGGTCACTGGTGATCGAGATACATTCCAGTTAATACGAGATGAGGTGTCAGTCATCACTCCTCACAAAGGATTTAACGAGATTGTTATATATGATCCAGCTAAGGTAAAAGAAGAGTTTGGAATTACACCCGAACAGTTTTGCGATTACAAGACACTCCGCGGTGATACATCCGATAATATTCCGGGCGTTCCTGGCATTGGTGAAAAAACGGCAACAGATTTACTTCAAAAATTTGAGACGATCGATGGTATTTATGCGAATCTCGACAAACTCTCCCCTGCCGTGGCAAAGAAACTTACTGCGGGCAAGGAAAGTATGGAGATGAGTCGCCAACTCGTCCGACTGAGTTCAGATGTTGATATCGACTTCGATCTCGACAAGTGCGTCGTGCACAACTTCAACATGCATGAAGTAATGAGTATATTTCAGGCACTCGAATTTCGATCACTCATCAAAAAACTCACCGACCTCAATGGAAAGTACGATGAGGCTCGAAAAGAGGAGGTAAATGGAATGCTACCGTTGGAATTTTAAGGGTCGTCCGCAGACAGCTTTAGGTATGGTGTATAAAAAATGTATACAAGCACTAATACGACCCCGTAAGATTTTAGCAAAAATTCCCTCCCCTGGAATGCATACATCATCACAATATAGTACATTTGCAATACAAGCACAATTCGCCCAGCACAAAGCCGAAACAAGAGAACATAAAATGTACTCGATAGGGCTACAACAAGCTACAAAACGTACAATAAATTTGTAAAAACTGAAGAGATAGAATATAGTGCTCGCAAGATGGCTAAATCGCGTATTCTTGCTAGCTTAGATATTGGTAGTTCAAAGATCCGAACCGTTGTCGGAACCATTGATGAAAAATCAGAGGTTCTCAACGTGATCGGCGTTGGAATTGCCCCTTCAACCGGCCTTAGGAAAGGCTCGGTCATTGATGTTGAAGAAACGATCAACTCGATCGCTGCTTCACTTGAAGATGCAGAACGAATGGCTGGCGAACCAATTAACCATGTCTTCCTTGGTATTGGCGGAAATCACATCGAGTCTATGGATTCGAAAGGCGTTATCGCCGTTGCCAATGCAAACAATGAAATTACGGAAGATGATGTCGATCGTGTTCTTGAGGCAGCTCAGGCTGTCAACATTGCAAGCAATCGAAGAATTCTCCGTATTATTCCAAAGACATTCACCGTCGATGAACAGCGAGGTATCAAATACCCTGTTGGCATGACCGGTATTCGTCTCGAAGTTGAGGCACACATTATTACTGGTCTCATTCCAAATATTAAGAATATTGAAAAGTGCGTCTTGCAGGCAGGTGTTGATATCGACGATATCATTCCTAACTGTCTTGCAGCTCCAGAGGCGGTTTTGAACAAGCGACAAAAAGAACTCGGCGTTGTTGTGGTCGATATTGGAAGTGGTTCAACATCTATTTCCGTCTTCGAAGAAGGTGTCACACTTCACACAGCAGTTGTTCCAGTAGGTGCAGAAAACGTCACCAACGACATTGCTATCGGACTTCGAACATCAATCGACACGTCAGAAAAAATTAAGATCGAATATGGATCATGTATTCCAGAAGACGTAAACGAACGTGAAACTATCGACCTCTCTCTCATGAGTAAGATCGATACACAAAAAGTTTCTAAGAAGGCGATGTCGGAAATTATCCAAGCACGTTATCAGGAAATTTTCGGACTCGTTAAAGAAGAACTCGCAAGAATTCATCGTGATGGTATGCTCCCAGCTGGAGTTGTCCTCACAGGTGCTGGCGTCAAAATGCCAGGCGTTATCGACCTCGCACGAGAATCACTCAACCTTCCAGTTCAGATCGGATTCCCACAGAATTTCGATGGTATCGTAGACAAGATCGACGATCCTGCCTATGCAACAGCAATCGGTCTTCTTATTTGGGGGACACGAATGGAGGCACGTCCATATGGAATGGCATTTAGAAGTCTCAATCTCAAAAAAGCAGCAAGCGGTATTAAGAAGTGGTTCAGAAGTCTGGTTCCGTAATTCCGAAGCGTAGCGTAGGAATTTTGTTCCCGCCCCCCTCTCACTCATTATCATCCCCTCCCTCACCTACACTCTCCTGTAGTCCCTATTCAAACCCCAATGTCCGACGAAAACCTCACTTCCAACGACCTCACCATAGCAACGCAAACAGCCACCTCATTCGAACTTTATCCCGTTGACCCAAATACCATGGCAACTCAAGACCCAAAAAATTCGAAGGCAAATCTCCGCACAATCTTCTCAAAAACATACGACCCGCACACAGCAAAGCGTTCACAGGAAGTTATTCCTGAGATCACTCCTGTTGCAAACATCAAAGTTGTCGGTGTTGGTGGAGGTGGATCAAATGCAGTAAATCGCATGATTAAGTCAAACCTTAAAGGGGTTGAATTTATCGCTGTTAATACAGACGCGCAGGCTCTCTATTATTCAGAGGCTCCGGTAAAGATTAATATTGGTAAGGCAACAACACGAGGTCTTGGTGCTGGAAGTAATCCAGATGTTGGAAAACAGGCTGCAGAAGAATCACGAGAGGATCTCCGATCAGTTATTGAGGGCGCAGACATGGTATTTGTCACATGTGGTCTCGGTGGTGGAACTGGAACGGGTGCAGCACCAATTATTGCAGAGCTTGCTAAGGAAATGGGTATTCTTACCATTGCCGTCGTTACGAAGCCATTTACATTTGAAGGTCACCGACGACGTTCACAGGCAGAGGATGGTCTCGAAAACCTTCGAAACAAGGTTGATACACTTATTACAATTCCAAACGATCGTCTCCTTTCACTTATCGACAAGAAGACTCCAATCAACGAGGCATTCTCAGTTGTTGATGATGTGTTGCGACAAGGTGTTCAGGGTATTGCCGACTTGATCACAATCCATGGAATGATCAACGTAGACTTCGCAGATGTTCGAGCTATCATGGAAAATTCTGGATCAGCTCTCATGGGTATCGGTTACGGTACAGGCGAAAATCGAGCTACAGAAGCCGCAAAAGCAGCTATCGAATCACCACTTCTCGAGATGTCTATCGAAGGTGCAAAAGGAATTCTCTTCAATATTACTGGTGGAAATGACCTTTCAATGTTTGAGGTTGATGAGGCAGCTCGTATTATTACAGAGGCCGCAGATCCAGATGCAAACATCATCTTCGGTGCCGTTATCAACGACTCATACACTGGTGAAATCAAGATCACGGTTGTTGCTACAGGCTTCGACCAGGTTCGAGAAAAACCACAGGTTCGAACTCAAGGCGTTATCAATCAGCCACAAACAAGCATTCCTCCAAAGGCAGTCGAGAATGAGTTGGATATCCCAGCGTTCATTCGAAGGAAGATGAATTAGTATTGAAATCAAAAAAGAGAGGAATATTTTTCTCGCAACGGCTTCGGTTTTCCTCGAAAACCTGCAGAGTGTTGCTACGAAAAATACATCCTCTTTTTTCGTTCTTCAGATGTATGACGTGATATACTTCATTCGAAAATTATAATAATTTACATGCCCCAGAAAACTCCTACCTTTCATGAATGGAATGAGTGGCTCGCCGGCCAAATGCTCGGCTCGCTCTACCAAACTTCCATCTGGGCACACTTTCAGGAACAGATTCCTGGTAAGGAAAAATCGCAACTGGTCACTGTCCAGGATTCACAGACAGAGGCCATTCTTGGAGGTGGATTTCTTGTGAAGCACGCGCTCCCCTTCTCTCTCAGTTGGCTCGAGTGTCCACGTGGACCAGTCTTCGATTCCAATCTTTCTGAAGATCAGATCGATATGTTTTTCGAAACATTTCTCGAGAAAGTTCGCGCTATCGCTGCGCAAGAAAAAGCAGTCTTCCTTCGAATCGATCCCCCAATGCCGCTGACATCAGATCAAAAAAGCGACTACGAATTTGTCACAAGTAAGCGAAAATTTCGTGCAGCGCACGCATCGTATTTTCCGCAAACAACACTCACGCTCGATCTCAATCTCTCCGAAGAAGAACTTCTTCAACAGATGAAACCGAAAGGCCGATACAATATCAAAGTCGCACAAAAGCACAACGTATACATCAAAAAAATAGCATCAGAATCAGTAAAAAAGCACATTGAAGAATTCTATCCGCTCATCGAAGAAACCGCACGTCGCGATCACTTCTTTGTTCACGATGCGAAATATTATGAGACGATGCTCACCGCACTTGGTGATTCTGCCGGACTCTGGCTCGCGTACAAAGACGAACCAAATCAGCCAACACCAACTCCCCTCGCGGGCCTCATCGCAACGTATCACGCCAACACAGCGACATATTATTATGGTGCATCATGTTACGACCACCGTCATATGATGGCTCCATATCTTCTCCAATGGGAAGTTATCAAGGACGCAAAAAATCAAAATTATTCAACATACGACTTCCTCGGAATAGCGCCTACAGAAGCCAAGAATCACCCATGGCAAGGAGTCACAGAATTCAAAACTAAATTCGGGGGTAGCGTCGTCAGCTATATGGCCGCAAAAGAATTTGTCTTCAAACCATTCTGGTACTTCGTGATGCTTCTGAGAAAGAAATTCAGAGGGTAGGTGTCGCAATCATTAGCTATTATTCTCAGGAATAGATTTGATGTTATCAAGAATAGCTTTCTTGAATGCATTACGATCCGCAACTTTTTTTGTATCAATGAAGTACTCGTAGCGTGGTCCATCAACGCTTCCAACTGGTTGTCCTGGATTAGGTCCAGGTACATACGTAATAGAAGGACTGACAGTCATCTTGCGAGAATCGATGCCATTTCCGATATATCCAAGAGGAAGATTTTTATTGACTCGATCCCATTGAGTAGCATCTTTTTCAACTCGGCTGAGTCGATCCTCAATCTGACGATTGAAGTCCTTTTCAACTGACTCTGGAGATTTTTGACCTTCCTTCTCAAGTTTATCCATGTACCACTCATTGAGGTTTTTGATGACCGGAACCTTTGCCTCAGGATCTCGTCCTGGTTTCCAGAAAACCTTTCCATTCTTCAAGAATGCAACTGCAGGGTATTTAGAAGAACCATTTTCAAACTTGAGTTGTTTGCCGCTCGCAACAACTTCCTGCGCACGTAGACTCCATTTCATGTAATCGTCATAATTTGATTTTCGGTTTGAACCGAGAGCGTCATATCGCTTTCTGAAAGCCTCATTTTTAACAGTCAATTTAGCGAGATCTGGCTCGAAAACGGTCGGAGTATTATCTCGAACAGTTTCTTGTGCAGTCTTTACGGCTTCCTGTGCCGCTATAACCATCTTGTCAGCAGCCTCTTTCATGCCGGTAGCATCAGCATTCTTTCCATCTTTGTCTGCCCAACCTTTCGCAGCATTCTGCCAGTCTTTAGCTTTTGCGAGATATGATTGAGCGGCCTTTAATACATCTTCAGGTTTAGCATCTTTAGGAAGTGCATCAAATTTTGCCTTTTCTGTGTCAGCTAATTTCTTAGCCGCCTCAGCTGCACCTTTTTCTTTGTTTTCTGCAGGAGCATCAGATCCCTTTTCTACAGGAGGAGCTACTTTCTTTAAATCTTCAACAGCCTTTTTTGCAGCAACATCAGCTTCTGTAGCATCCTTTTGTGACTTCAAGGCATCTGTTTTTGGAGCCTTAGCTTTTTCAACCCACTTATCAGCAGTTGCTTTCCATGCCTCAGCCTTCTTAGCCCATGCATCAGCATCGCCTGCTTTTTTGTCTTTAATGGCATCAAAATTTTGTTTCGCATTCTTAGTATCAGACTCGAGCTGCATAGCATCTTCCTTCAATTGATCAGCCGTTTTTTCTGCCCCCTCTTTGCCTTTTTCTCCCTTGCCACCTTCTCCACCACCCTTGCCTCCTCGTCGACCACGGCCACTTCCGCCACCAGCACTATCGCCAGCAGGAGCAGGAGCACCACCTTCAGCAGCAGGAACAGGCTTGCCATCAGGACCGACAGCAGGTGTCTCACCAGGTTTTCCAGGTTCTGCAGGCTTATCGCCAGTGCCAGCAGGAGCAGGAGCACCACCTTCAGGAACGGCTTGTGCCGGACCATAAAGTCCATCTTCAATATTGCCCTTCATACGATCGGCACGCTTCATAATATCGCGGATTTCTTCAGGCTTTTTCCCATCGAAATTGTTTTTCACATCTTCGAGAGAAGCCACGAGCTCAGCAGCCTTTGCAGAAGCAGTAGGATATCTAGGTCCTTCCGTCTGAAGATATTGTTTCCATCCATCAATAAATGTTGCTGGATCGGACTTCATACGTTCCTCCCATTTAACAACATAATCAGGATTCATGTCCTTGCGAACAAAAGATCCATCAGCACCGCGTTCGAGTCCATGGTCAATATCAGTCTGCCAGTTTTCAATATACTTCTTAGTAACACCTGCATCGGCATAGGCCCAAAGCGCTTCTGCACGAGGAACATATGTTTTTACCTTTTCAACATAATCAGTTCGCATCTTTACCTCCATATCAGAAACTTCTGGATTGTCCTGATATTTGTCCTTGTGATCAACCCATTCTTTTGGAGCTGGGATGGTATTCATGACAAGGTTTCGTTCGTATTCTGCACACTGGTTGTAAGCATCACGAATAGCATCTGGAGTGAGTGCATTGCGTGTTGCACGTCGACCGGCTTCATAACCACCAACAGCAGCAGCTCCACCAACAGCAACACTACCAACAGGTCCGGCAGCAAGGCCAACACCAGCACCAACAGTACCACTAACAGCGCCAGTCACAACTCCAACACCTTTTGATATGGTTGAGTGATCAACAGAAGCAAGCATCAACGTTGCCTTCTCTTTGTTAGCCTGCAAAAGTGGAGCAATTTGCTTAAGTCGTGCCTCAACGAAATCACGATATTGTTTCGTATCTTTGTTGTCACTTCCCCAAAGAGAAGCGGCCTCCTTCATCAATGTAGCAACATAAATTCGTTCATTATCTGTGAGAAATTTTCCATCTGAAGAAATATCAACAGTTTTAATGAAGGCTTCAATATCCATCTGCTTTCGGAGATTTTCTTCTGTAATAGTATGGTCACGAAGTAATTCAGGACCAAAACCCTCATCGGCATTGTATGCAGCCTGGAGGTCTTTCTCACCCTTTCCCTGTTGTCCCATGGCGATCTGTGCACGAAGATAACCTTCGGCCATAGAACGTGACTTGTTCTGATAGTTGATATATTTATTTCCAGGATCGGCATTATTTTGGAAATCATCACCATCGAAGTCATGATTATCCATATTTGCCATAACCGCATCAGCAGAGTCTTTAGCAGCATGTGGAGTTGTTGCCTGTGCCTCAAGTTTAGCAACAAACTTTCCCTTCTGTTCCATCTTGCTGATCTGAACATCCTTACCTAAAAGTGCAGACTTCATTCTTTCGTCTGCAGCCTTTCGTTCCTTTTCCCGCTTGGCCTCATTCTGTGCATCAAGTTTAGAAAAAAGATCAACACGAGCCTGATCGGCATCAGTATTCATCTTATCCATTTGGGCAACAAAAGCATCGTATGCCTTTTTATCAGCCTCAGTTTTTGTAGATTTCTCGAAGTTTGTTTTCGCAGTCTCTTTTGCCTTCTGGACATCAGCTTTTACCTTCATATGGGCACCCTCAATCTGACCCATCTTGAGGTCTTCGCTCTTTTTGAGCTCATCGAGAGGCTTTTTATCAGCAGCCTCTGGAGCCTTGAAGCCTTCGGCTTTTACCTCAGGTGCCTTTTTTTCAGGACCCTTGGCAGCAAAACCAACAAAACGTGGATAAGAGAAGAAATTAAATTCTGAATGTTTTCGTGTGATGCATTTCATGATTAATGGTTGTTAAGTTGACCAAGAAGATTTGCCTGTGAAGCGGCATCTTGATTTTGCGAAAGAGTCTCCTCGTACTGACGACCAGCACGAACTTGTGATGCCGTGATCTCTTTGAGTCGTGAAAAATATTGATCAAATGTAGAGAGTTTTTCCGTGAGAGCTTCGCGCTCAATCTCATCAAGCTCTTCTTTCAACGCAATCATAAGCGCATGTGCCTCTTCAAGTTTCTCATCGCTTACAAAAGCGAAATCTCGAAGCATCGCACATTGTGCACTTGTGAATGCAGGACTACGTGTAATCTCAGCAACGAGATCGTAGACAGTCGAACGAAGAGTATTTTCCATAGAAGTTTGTTTTTATATTTATCGGATCATTATAGCATTTTGAAGCCGAGTTGTAAAGTGCTTTAGCCAGCTTTATTACCACTTGTGCGTACGCACAAAGACAAAAACAAAGGGATAATCACCAAAAAAGCCGAGATTTCGGCTTTGGATGGTTGAGATATTGGAATTCAAATAGTCGACTACTCCCCCCGTACCGCCCTGATATACACCTCCCGGAAATCTATCAAAGCCTGAGCCGTAATCTCCTCAAAGTTAGGAATCGTATTCTTCAAGTACGTCATAACCGCCTCAGTATCCGTGATCTTCTTAACCTCTTCCTGCTGTTCTGCAGAAAGTTGCTGCGTACATGTAAGTACGAGTCTATCTTCTAATCGTGGTGCTAAATCCTGCACCATCACTTCTTCTAACTCTGGACCTAAGTCGGTCTGTCCAGCATCATGCAGAAGTTCTACGAGGAATGAGTGAATGTTTGGGTCCATGGGAATAAATTATGTAGGATTATTGTAATATATTAGATCCTTGAGAGATAGTCCTAAAATTTTAAAACTAACGTCGAGGGGTAGCGGGTCTTTCACTTCCCGATTCAGATCCTGACTCATCACCAGATTCAGGCTCATGAGCAGATTCTGTGCCCGATGGTTCTTCAGAGGATTGAGGTTCAGTGCCCGAAGACGATGGTTCAGTTCCAGACTCACTATTGGATTCGCCAGAAGATTCACCGCCTGATTCATCTCCTGATTCACTTCCCGATTCAGATCCTGACTCGCCGCCCGACTCAGTTCCAGATTCTGTATTTTTCTTTCCATATTCCAAGTGGCTCATTGGAGCGGCAACAATTGGAGGTGAGGCGACAGCCTCTGTTGTAGTAACAACCTTCTCAATCTCCTGTGATGCTTCGTAGAGTGTTGATCCTGGTTTTGTGATAGTGCTCTGAATAGTTTCTTCACCAGAGAAGTTAATAACATCGCTAACAACAGGCGTAGGCGTAGGAGGGTTAGGAATATATGTTCCTCCACCTCGTACAGAAGCGAGAACCTGATATGTTCCATGGTTGTCCATAAATCCAACAGCCATGCCATGAGTTCGAAGACCCGGTAATACTGATCCACCTCGAGCTACATAGCCAACACTATTGGTGAAATATTCTTTTGGAATAGACACCTGTCCACGACTATCCGGAGTGAAGAACTTCCAGTAAGAATGGCCTCCAGAGTGAACCTCAAGTCCAATCTTAAATTGTGAAGGGTCACTAGGAAGGTTAACGCCAGATGGCATTCGTGTGTGAGTAAGACCTCCATCAACCATTCCCTTCATACTGAAGTGGCAGTTACCATCAGCGCCAACTTCAGGTGCGCCAGCCCACTTGAGACGAAGTTCATCAAGAATATGTTTTGGAGTATGTCCATTGAAATGAATATGATTTCCAAGTCGTGCAAATCCAGCAGTATTAAGTGCCTGTATAGGTGTTACCGGTCCAGGAGTTATAGGTCCAGGTGTAGTAACGCTCGTAACATGTTCATTGAATCGAATATTGTGAGCCTGTAATTTTGCAATACCTGATGAGAGTAAGTGACCACGCGCATCGAAGTCGCTTGTAGTCAAACCAGCCCCACGAATATTAGCCTGTTGAATGAACTCAGTCTGAGTCATGTGAGTACCGAAATTTATCGGCTGAACCAGACTCTGTGTGCTTGTTGTTCCAGGTGTGACAATCGATTTAAGATCGATGTGCTTGGTGTGTAAGAAATCAATAGTTGCCTGAGTTGGGTTGCCATTTGCATCAAACGCGAGTCGGCTAATTTCTGAATTGCTCAAACCAGAACTCTTGAGAGTTGTGATGAGGGCTGCCTTGTCGACAGATCCAGATGGTGTGAGATTTTTGAGTGATGTTGTCGTACTATTAACACTCTGCTCAGACCATCCAGCGAGGTGTCCAAGACCAGTAAGAGCCGCAGCAGTACCAGCGCCAAAGAGTGCCCCGATACCAGCAGACTTCAAATTCTCATTTCGCTTGAAGCGTTTAAATTTAGATTCTGCCTCAGCAACTTCTGCGCGAATAGTAGATTCCGTCGCACTACGTGCCTGTTCGAGATCATTGATATGATCTGCGCCAGGACGTTCACCAGTAGGACGAGTAAGTCCGCGTAGTTTTGCCCTACCTCGAGAGATAGCGCGTACGAGAGCGAGTCGTTCTGACTCAACATGAGACTCATCAGTATACTTGATCAAATCCATTCGCTCATTTTCTGAGATCGTGTTGTAAGCGATAGCTCTTCCGAGAGCAGCACAAAGTGCATCATAACCTACGGCAGTATCGATACCATTTGTGAGAGCATTAGCTCCAACTTTTTGGTAAAGAGTAGACTCAATTCTTCGCTCAAATCGATCACCTTCTGCCTGTCCTGGGCGAAGTCCTTTATCGTCAATATCTGGACGATATTCAAGCGCATCGCGGCGTTCCTTTTGTGCCTTGTGATAGAGAGTTTCTTTGTTTTTTCGAATAGCGGCGAAGACTCCACCGGTAATACATCCAGCGGCGATTCCCCACATTGCAGGACCAGTAAATGGTGCGAGTGCAAGTGCGCTCCATCGAAGTGTCCTTGATGTAGCGATCTGAGCTGTAATATTTGCCAATCCAAATCCAACGATACCAATCGTTGCCGGCGTGACAAATCGTCCGAGGAATTTATTCTTCTGAAGAGGCTCAATAATTTTTCGTGACATGCTATCACTCCAGTTGAGATCCTTCACTTGTGATTTCACATCGACATTTTTTGCAGTACCGAGGTTGATACGCATATTGTCGAGATCAAGCGCAACGAGACCTGCCTTGTGAGCACGGAGCTTGTCGAGAAGACCTTCTTTGTGCTCGCTAACAGCACCCTTATTTGTTGTCTCTTCAAGGAATCCGATGATCTCATCATTTGTTCCCTTGAGCGTCTGAATCTGCTGGATAATTCCCTTCATTCTCTGACGGAATCCAGAATCATCTACAGCGCCACTCGTGTAATCAAGACAGAGTTTTTTGATATCGGCCTGAATCTGTTCATTCTCAAGTTTCTCAACCGTCTCATTTCCAGTGAGATATGACTCGCTATCGCCACTTGCGAATGAAACACCAAATCGTTCTGCAATAGCATCGAGTTCACCATTGAGATCTTCACGTGTACCCTCCGCAGGTGTCGCGCCAGACCACTTACCATCTGGTTTCACCTGATCACGGTCAAGTCGCATGAGTTCTGTTCGATATTTCGGATCTTCCTTGAGTCGCTTCTTGATATCCTCAATATATTTCTCTCGGTAAGCAACAGCAGCATTTCGCTTCCACCATTTACATGCAATCTTATCGACTCTCCAGAGTTGTCCCCAACCTTGTGGACCAGCCTCTTTGAGTTCCTGATCAAGTCGCTCATCAGCGAGACGTTCAGCAATTCTCGTCAACTTCTCCTCAATATTCACAAACATGATGTCGAGTTTCTTTCGATCTGGACCCTGAATCTTATCCATAACAGGAACATCACGTTCCTCAGAATTATAGAGAGCATGTTTGTATGCCTGGCCGACCTTATCGACCCAGAGCGGAATTGCCATAAGTTCCTTGAACTTTGCGAGTTCTTCTGGAGTAAATGTAACGCCATCAATAACCATTTCTTTTCCAGTCATTCGAGCATTTCGCATCTGCTCAAAGTGCGGAGCTATCTTGATAATAAACTTATCAAACTCACCACGCTTCATACCAAGCTTATCTTTGAGCTCGTTGTAAATCATACCGTCGAGACAGAAGTCCTCGAGAACACCAACACCTTCTTTTCGTGTTCCAATAACCTCCCATCCCTTTCCGGTATTTCGGAGATCGTAGACAAATGGTGGCTTTTCTTTGAATGCGATGAGTAATTGAAGAGCCTCTTTTTCTCCAAGATGCTCAGCCTTCATAACCAAGAATGCAGTGTACATTCTCTTCGCATCTTCTTGTGAAAGAGTTTTTTCACCAACTTTGATTACAGCTCCACCACGAGTTTTGATCGCCTCGATGAGGAAGTCACGACATGTAGCTAATGTAAGCCCGTGTTCGCTACCCATATTCTTGTAAATTTTGAAGAGCACTTCATGAGTCTGCTCTACCATATTTTCGCCATATCCCATGCGCTCAGGTGCGGCAAGAAATTCAGAAAGTTTAACCTTCATCGGCTTACCATCCTTATCAAGCGCTTGCTTGAAGATCTGCTTACCTCTTCGTGCCGAAGGAACCATTTCCAACTGAATAATATTCTGCAATTTATCAAATGCTCGAGGAAGTTCTTCGACGCGAAGTGTGTGGAGAAGGAGAGCCTCCGCTCCCTGTTTTGTAGCACCAGATTGAATAAACTCTGTAGCCTCATGACTTTTTACCAATAAGCCATCCATGAGAGCCGTTGTCTCTTCGCGTAGACGTTCGCTCATGAGTTCCTGATTTGGATTTCTTTTGAGTTCTTCTTCAAGGGCACGAGCAGCAGTAGTAGCATCTTTCTGAATCGTCGAAAGAATAGCCTTACCAGCGCTCATAAACTTCATGAACTCCTCATATTTTTTCAACTCAGCCTTTGTGAGTGGCTTCTTGAGATCATCTTTCCAAAAAAGAACCTTATCGACCCCAGGTCGTGGGGCCTGTTTATATTTTGTTACAATTTTTCTGCAAACGGCCTCATTTTTTTCAATATCCTCAGGACTGCCAATTTTATTTACAGAAAGAATTTCTTTTTCTTTATTCTCAGGAGCGGCTTCAGAAGTCTCTTCAGATCTCTCACTGCCAGATTCTGCATGAGGTTCAGGAGTATGATTTTCCGGATTGAGAAGTTCGATAACATGATCTTCATCCAAGAGATCAAGCAAACTTTCGAAGGCCTTTTTTTGTTTTTCAAGTTTTTCCTTTTTAGAAGAGTCTATGGTTGGCTTATTGAGTTCATCTTTTACAGTCTTTAGCTGACCTTCAAGCTCCTTCTTTTGTCCTTCTAGTTTTGTTCTCTGAGACGCCTCAATTGCGGAAGGCTTTAACTGATCTTCCAATGCCTTTATTTTTTCTTCAAGCTCCTTCTTTTGTCCTTCTAACTCTGTTTTTCTGGAGGCATCCAAAACCGGATTCTTCAACTCATCGTTTAATGATTTAATCTTATTTTCAATCTTTGTTTCATTCTTTTCAATAGCTTCGGCAACAGTCTTGCGAATCTGTGCATCCAGCTTCTTTTTCTCATCTGGCTTCATGGCAGCTTTGCTTCGACCAAGTACACGTGCAATGCTCCTAAAAGAGTCAATAAATGAGCCATTAGGATCCTTGAGAACCTCAACAACCTTAGCAATATCACCAGCATCAAGTTCTTCGATATTTTCTCCAAGAACTTTTTCATTAATTTTTTTCTCCTGCTCCGGAGTCAGAACTTTTTTGTTCTTATCTTCTGGCGCAGGTGATGCGTGTGGGTCTGGTGTGTGTGGTGTAGCTGACATGTGTTATTTTTTTATTTGTGTTTGTGAGATGGGGCCTTTATGCCTGATTGAGCTCAGGATATTTCGCGAGCAGTTCTTCCCACGAAATATCATTATTAGTAGCATCCTTCGCAAGCTGCGCAGCACGCATTGGATCGGTAGCAATCATGGTAATCACCGTATCTTTAACTTGATCTTTGACAGCTATTTTTTTTCCTTCACGTCTCTGTAAATCGAAGTCACGCAATACAGGAAAAGTCTCACCAAAAATTTCGAGAAATATATCAATCTCATCAACCGTAGAAGTCTGTCCAAATATAAGCAGAATAGCCATAATCTGCTCAACAGTTATATGCCGAGCCTCGAGTTCTTTTGCGAGAAATTGCTTCAAATTATTTTGCAATTCGACATAGCTAGGTGTGTTTGTTTCCATAGGTGTATTTTTATTTTTCTTACCATTATATCACATTGGCCAGCCTTCGTCAATTCCGATCTTTCTCCATGCTCGTACCCATTCCGGAGGGACGTTTTTTTCTCGTGCTTGGCGAACAAGGAGGGAGAAGAGATTGTCATATCGAGTATGGATACCATTTTTCCGACTTTGGGCAAAATCTCCGACAAAAGTGCCAAGAGTTTTCTTCGCTTCAGCTTCATTTAGGCCAAGGTGATGCTTGTTGGTGGGGTCAATTTGACCTTGTATATCATGAAGCTGAGCACAATCCATAAGGCCCTTGATAACCATTTTCTTCATGAGATGATAGACGCTGAATTTTCGGAACTCTCTCTTAAGGGTGTCGGGATTAACGATAGCGCCTTCAACAGGAGTAAGTCTTCGGGAACGAGGTTTTCTTTCATCTGACTCATAGGGTTCCACGCGACCATTTTTCGAACCAAGCTCAGTATTTGAGCGAAATATCCCATTGAAGAAATCCTCAAAGAAATGAACAGATTCAGGCTCGAGAAATACCTTATCGCCATGTACCTTATTAGCAAGAGGGTCTTCCTGTAAGAGGTATCCAGTTTTATGAGTAGCAGCAGGATCTGCAGGATTCCTTTTAAGATAGAGGTATTTGCCTTCAATAGTCTTTTTTGGATAAAGAGTCTCAAGGATAGTTTGTCCAGTTCCAGTATTGCCGCTATCAAGGATAGTTATGTGCTCGTAATTGTGAAAACCGAGTTGACCAAGATAGGTATTGAGTTTTTGAGCATAACCCTGGTAGTCAGAAGGGTTCATTTTTTCCTTTTTTGGATAACTATAATTTGCTCCAGCATCATTACCGGCTTTCTGCATAAGTTTTCGCGATACCGAGGCAAGTTGAATGCGTTTATGGTCAATTTTATCGCTCAGACCAGGTGTTATAGCGATAAGTCGCTTAAGAATAATGAACATAGAAAAACTATCTCTTCCCCAGCATAAGATCATACGTTTTGGATCTTTGAGTAGCTGCTCAATGACACTTTTGCAAAAGTGTAATACGGCTGGCCCATAAATATTTCTTGTTATATCGTAAGCCTGCTGCGCAGCTTTTCTGACGTCAGGAGTGAGGTCTTTGGCTGGAATATTGCGTTCCATGTAATCTTGAGCACCCATATCAACACGACTTACGAGATTGTCATACTGTGCCTTAGCGTACCCAGAAGATCTGGTGGAATGATCGCGTAAATTTTTGAGTCCAAGAGGATTTTTATAGCATCTAGCCTGCATGCCAAAACTTGTTGGGCCGATAAAATCAGCCTTTTCTTGATCGCCAATATGAAGAAATTGATTGGCTTTCAAATCAGGTTGCCAGTTGCGAATATGGGCATAGGCACGATGACTACTTTCAGATTTGAGGTCACCCGTCTCAGATGATGCAAAAATCTGATCAACATACGGAAGAAGGCCAACTTTTGCCAATGATTGTTCAACGAAAGTTTTACTAAAAGTCGTATTTGAGTAAACGGCAATCTTCATACCTTTCTTTTTGAGAGCTATGAGAGTTTGTTTAGCGCGTGGTGTCGAGATCATGCTTTCGATTTGAGTAGCATAAGTAACCTTTTCAAGACCTTCCGCGAGGGCCGCTGCCCTTCTAGGGCTGATAGTTAAATTATTCTCTCGAATAATTTCTTCAACCATGCCTTTAAATAAGTCACTCACTTTGAAATCTTTTCGTTCTTTCCATCCTTTTTCACGATTGAGTGTATGATGCTTAGCGTAGAGTTCATGCACTGCGTGTTTAGATAAACTGAGACCAAGCTGTTGATTCACAAGACCTGCCATTCGTTCATCGAGAAGATTTGATCTATTTCCTGGTTTTACCATCCACTCAACAAGGGTATCCATGAGATCAAAGGATACAACTTTAATACGTGGATCTTTTTCAACAACACTCAGGACCTCTTGTAAATTATCTATAAAGATAATTGGTCGGTTTCTTGTTTCAGTAGATTCTTTGTTTTCAACATATTGTCTGACAATAGCCTTAGAAATACTTCGACGATCAATAATTGAAGTTCGAGGATGGCCATCTTTATTTTTTGGCCATTCTTTTGGAAGAGCCTCAAGTGACTTTTGAAAAACTAAAAGTACATCTTTAACTGCTTGGTAGAGTTTTTGTTTCTCGGAGCTCACGCCACTGGCAGGTGTTTTTCCAGCGCAGAAAGCAATAACATCCAAAATATCTTTTTCTGCTAATGGAATATGCATTTTTTTCGCAAGTCGACCGAGGACGAGCAAGATGATACGATGTTCACGGTGTAATACGACTGGTTTCCCATCAACAATTCCAGGAAAGAATTCCTGAATTTTTGCGACCTCTTTTCTGCGTAATTCTTCTGAAATAGCGTCTCCATGGGTCTTGAATTGTTCAAGTGTTTTACTATGAATATCAGACATAATACCCTGAAGTGGGTTATCTCCTTGTGCTTCTGGAACAGCCGGTTTTCGTGATGGAGATGGCAATTGAGCTACATGAGTAAAGGTTCGAGGAAAGCGGGTTTTGCAAGTTTCAACGATATTTCCATAGAGTTCCAAATTATTTTCGGATACTTTCGGTGTATCATTTCTAAAAAGCCAATTAAGCATAGTTCGCGCACCAGTTCGGTCCAAAGTTTTACCGTATTTTTCATGAAAAAGAATAGCAATAGCTAGAACCATTGGTGCTTGACGGGCATCTGTATAGTAGTCGAGAACACCAAGTAATTCCGGGTTATGATTTTGAATAACAGCTCGTGCTTGATGAGGATTCTGAACAAGTTGATCAATTTTCAATGTAAGTGATGCGTGAGTATTAGCTTCTGTGTGTACAGAATCTAGATCATTGTTTTTAAACACATAGTGCCCCGAAAAAAACTGAAAAGAAGGGTAAGTACGAAATGCGTGAAGAAAATGATGCATGTTTTTGTTTTTTTATTTTCTTATCATTATACCAAAAACAGCGAAAAAGATCAAGGATAAGCCAAGGGCAATATAGCTAGAATAACAAATATATTGAGCCTTACGCCTCCAGCACCATCAAAGCTCGGATAGCGCGTTCTAGAATGCGATAACGTTCAACAATCTGACGAACCTCATCAAGTTGGCGAAAGATGCGCGTATCTTGTTCAGTAAGCGCTTCTCTCCCATGATCAAGTCGAAGCTCAATCTCAGTTATACGCTCCTCGAGAGCGGCTAAAAGAAATGTAGCACTTTTAATGCTTGCCTGAATAATTCTAAGTTCATGATTGAGGCCGGTAAGTTGAGTATCTAAAGCAGCGATATCGTGACGATTTGCATTAGCTCGAGCGAACATTTCCGGAGGAATAAGCTCAGGAGGTATAGTCATTTTTGTTTCATGGGCAACTCGTTGTTCAATAGCTCCAACGACACCGCTGAATTTATCAATTTCAGCATGATGACGATCGGTGCGTCTAGATAATCGTGCCACAGCACCTTCTACACGTTGTAAAAGCCCCGCTCCTTCAGTCGTTAATGCGTTGGGATTACTCATCGTGGTCTTGTAAAACTTTAATAGCTGGTGGCCGTAAAGATGACAAAGGCTGATTATTGAGGGTATCTACGAAAGAAAAGCCAGAAGCAAATGTTGTAAATTGTAAGTCAGGAACCGGTCTTCCAGCGGTAGTAACGCCCATGACATATGTCAAAGGGGCGTGAGAACTTGGTATGGAATGGGTTACTCCGGTATTTCCATCTGGAATCATTTTACAATCAAGACCGAGCATAGAATGGAAAAAGAAATTAATATCATGGGCAAATTGTTCAAGAAGGTCTTGATCAATAGTGACATACATACCATCAAAAACATTCTGTAACGCTTTAAGTACCATTTCTGGGTACTGGGCAGCTATAAATACAACATCCCTCAAGAGATCTTGTAATTCCGCAGTATTTGCGCGAGCATATAGCGCAGCATACTTAGTGCCAAGATCCTTGAACTCAGGAGGGAGAAATCCTTGTTGGCTGAGTTTTTTTAATTCAGTAAGTGAAATAGTATGAAAGCCTGGATGAAAAGTCTTGTCATTTAAAACACGATCTCTTTCCTGTAAGGCACCTGAAAAGCCATTAATAGCAGCTCTTAAATGACTATCAGTTGCATTAAGTCGATCGAGGTATTCTCCGCATGAAAGCGTTAATCTTCGAGGATCGGATTGCGCAACACGGAGACGTCTACCGACATTATCTTCAAGAGTTCGGGCCAACTGTGTAAGACCAAGAAGATGTGTCTGCATATTGAAAATAGCAGCTGCATGGCGTTCAAGTCTTTCTTGAGCTGCTGGATCAGGGGTAGCACCTTCAGCGAGTGTCTGAAGACGTGTTAAAAGGGGTTTTGTTTGAGAATGAAGCACGCGAAGATCGGAGAGAGGTGTGTCTACATCACCACTTAATTTTTTTTTTAGACCATCAATATCAGCACGGTGACGAGTTAGACGTCTATCGAAACTTTGTCGAGTGGCTTCTTGAGCAGTAACAACATTTTTTCGATCAGTACGAAGTGCCATAGTCCTCTCATCGAGAGCAGTTACCGTCTCACCTAATCGAACAAGATCTTCACGATTTGCGGATACACGATGATCGAGATCAGGAATAGTTTGTTCGAGAACAAGACGTAGCTGGCCGATCAAAGTTGCGAGTTCTTGTTCTTGTGTGCTAGGTGGAACAGCAGAGGGCTGCCACTCGTTGAATATCAGATGTTGGCTGAGATCCTGGTCCAGTTTTAATACTACCTCCCATATAATAAGTTCAAAATTGACAAGCGCCATTTATAACGCAAACATATATTTATGTCAAGACACATAAATCAGTTCAGCTTCAAAAATAAAGAAAGATAGTAAGGCAAAAAGCTGAAAGATTAATCCTCCTCCCTCACCTCACCCTCTACTCTATCGATAAACAGCTTTGCATCGAGGTGGTCAACCTCGTGTTGGACGATTCGAGCGTTCAAATCGGTCAAAGCTAACGTAACCTTCTCCATTTTTTTGTTATAGAACTGAACCGTGAGGCTTACCCATCGCGGAACACTCCCCCATTTTCGGCGCAAACTGAGACAGCCTTCTTCGGCAGATTCTTTTTTTACAGAGTGCGTGATGATTTCTGGATTGATCATCGTCACGATATTTTCATTTTTTGTTCCTGGATTGAGTTTCACCAACGCAAGGCGCAAATTGACTCCGACCTGCGAAGCCGCAATTCCAATACCATCTTCAAGATCCATCGTCTCGCGCATATCGTTAATAAGCTTGAGAAGTTTTTTATCCACTGTCTTTACTGGACTCGAAACGGTTCTGAGAATTTCATTATGAGCGCCGCTCGTTATAGGAAGTCTCGTCATAGATGATACAAATAATGTGAATATTATTTTTCTTGTTTGAGAAAGGCCTCGATAAAGCCATCAATGTCACCATCCAAAATCGGCTCTACATTGCGCTCTTCGTAGTCTGTTCGATGATCTTTTACCATTTTGTATGGGTGAAGTACATAGGAACGTATCTGATTTCCCCATGACATCTCGATTTTTCCGCCCTTAAGATCACTGAGAGTTTTTGCCTGTGCACGCTCCATCATGTCTGCAAGTTTTGCGGCGAGAATTTTCATTGCCGTTTCTTTGTTTTGAAGTTGACTTCGTTCTGTCTGACAAGAAACAACAAGTCCTGTTGGCAAGTGCGTAATGCGAATCGCCGAATCAGTCTTCTGAACATTCTGTCCACCAGGAGCGGATGATCGATAAGTATCAACACGGAGATCATCTTTCTTAATATCAATGTGTGTAGCATCAGAAATTTCCGGCAACACTTCTATGAGAACAAATGATGTCTCGCGAGAAGCTTTTGCATTGAATGGGCTTTGTCGCACAAGTCGGTGAACGCCATTTTCGCTCTTCAAATAGCCATAAGCGAACTCACCCTCGATGAGAATATCGGCACTTTTGAGTCCAACTTCTTCGCCTTGTGACTGATCGAGAATAGTCGCCTTGAACTCATGTTTTTCCGCCCATCGTAAATACATTCGCATGAGCATTTCAGCAAAATCCTGCGCATCTTTTCCACCAGTTCCGGCATGAATGGAAAGAATCACATTATTTTCATCATACTTTCCATTGAGGAAGGTCTGAATTTCAAGCGTGCGCCAATCTTGTGCGAGTTTTCCAACCATAGTCTTGTACTCCTGCGCGGTTGTTGGATCCGTCTCGGGATCGATCGTAGGAAAAAGCTCCTGGAGTTCTTTCAGATCTTGTTGGAGTTTCTCCCAACGTTCAACAAAGGTGCGAGTGTGACTCGCCTCTCGTGAAATGTCCTGTGCTTTTTTTTGATCATTCCAAAAATCAGGTTCCTGCATAAGAATCTCAAGTTCGATAATTCGATGACGACGCGTATCGAGATCGATCGCCTTGAGTGCCGTTGTAATTTGAGTTTGTAGCTCGTCGAGTTGTGTTTTTACTTCATGCATCGGGCGCTACTGTACCACAAACGGTCATCCCCTTCCATTGTAAAAAAGCTGCTTCAAGGCTACAGTGTACCCATGTCTACCGCTCGAAAAATCCTCGGAAGTACAATCTCCCAATTCGTGGGAAAGTTATTAGTGGGACTGCTCAGTGTCGTCATTATCAAGTTGCTGACCCACTATCTCTCCCAGGAACAGTACGGAAACTATAATTTTATTTATGATTTCTTAGCAGTTTTCGGGATTATTGCCGATCTCGGTTTGTATACGGTCGCCGTTCGCGAGATGTCAAAAGATGAGTCAAAAATACCAATACTCCTCGGAAATGTCTTAACCATTCGAACGGTCGTGGGAGTTCTCGCGATGCTTTTTGCTGTTGTTGTGGGGTTCTTGATTCCAGTTTTTATGCCAGAGCATGCGGGAAGTGGAGTTGCCGTGGGTATTGCGATTGCCTCGATTACCATTTTATTAGCGCTTTTAAATAGCACCCTGACAAGTATTCTTCAGGTTCGGTATCGCATGCGTGAGTCCGCAGTGGCACTCGTTGTTGGAAAAATAATTTCCATTGCATATGTTGCGTACACTGTTTTAATCGCATTTACAGACGATCCATCGATAGGGTTTTATCATGTGATAGCGGCGGGAATTGTAGGTAACGCAGGAATGCTTTTCTGTACATGGTGGTATACACGTCGAATTACCGAGATTACATATCGGTTCGATTGGAAACTCATTCGAGAAGTTTTTGTAAAAGCACTTCCATATGGTCTCGCGCTCATGCTCTCGACAATATATTTCCGTCTCAATACGATTCTTTTGTTTCGTATCAAGGGATCGGAAGAAGTGGCTCTATATAGCGTTGGAATGCGTCTCATCGAAAGTCTCACAGTCATCTCGCTGTACTTCATGAATTCGGTGTTACCAGTGTTAACGAAATCCATTGAGTCACATGATGGTAAGCATGAATCCATTATTCAAAATGCTTTCGATTTCCTCGCAGTCATGGGTTTTGCAATCGTGAGTGGTGGATATGTTCTCGCCTACCCAATCATTGCAATTGTAAGCGATCCAAAATATTTGAGTAGTGTGGCGACGAATGCATCGGGTGCACAAACATATTTTTATGGTTCGGATATTGGCTTACAGATACTCGTTTTCGCACTCATGTTTTCTTTTATCAATACACTTTTTTCATTCGTGCTCATTAGCGTGAATCAGCAGAAACGACTTCTTTGGATTAATATCGGTGCGATCATAGTGAATCTCATTATCAATGCGCTCGTTATTCCTCAATGGGGTTTCCGTGGAGCAGCTATGACAAGCGTTATCGCAGAATTTTACATTTTAATGGCAACATATTCTGCATCGCATCATTATCTTAAATATCACGTACAATTCAGAAATATATTCAAAATTATCCTATCGTCAGTCGTGATGGGTGCGGTTGTTTTTGTACTTAGGGAGCCATTATTTGGATTTATAGGTAACAAGAATTTATTAGTTTTAATTCCAGTAGGCGGCGCTATATACGCAGGAATGCTCTTCACAACTGGTGTCTTGAATCGAGAAAAAATCAGAAGTGTATTACGAAAAGAGCAGCCGGATGTTGTGCCGGCGCAAACAGAGTAAAAATTACAACCCACGAGAAATTTCTCCAAACTTCTCCCCTCTCTCTTTGTAGTTTTTGAATTCGTTGAAACTTGCAGCAGCTGGCGACATGAGAACGACAGCTTCATGAGCCACACCGTTATGCATAAGATTTTTGGCTTCAGCATAAGATTTTTTGACAGCCTCTTCGAGAGTATCCACCATCTCACACACAACTGGCAATCGACAGACGGTTCCATCTTCAACGCACATCTTGTGTCCGGCAGTGATCGCATCACCAATTCTCACTCCAGACGGTCCCATTAAAAAAACTTTTTGTAACATCGGCATCTGTGACAACTTCCATCCAAGATTTGTGAAATCACTCCACTTTTCGCTCCCACCAGCAATCAAGAAAAATGGCTTCCCCAAGTCATTAAAAGTTGTGCACGCCGCGAGGCATGTATCCGGAGTTGTGGAAAATGAATCATTATAAAATGAGACATGAGTATCACCCGCATGATCGGTACTGATCACATGCACTGGCTCTAACCGATGCGGCAATCCATGAAATGTACGAAGGGTTTCAGCAATCAGATAATTACTTACACCAAGAGTTCGTGCAACCGTCACCGCCGGCAATACATTTTCCAAGTTGTGACGACCTAAGAGTGCAATTTCACGCACGTCAATAATACTCATGAAATTATGTCCGGGCATGCGTTCGCGAGGATCAGAATCCGGTTTATCCAAATAGCACACACTCATAACTCCATGACGATCTTTCCCGGCCCATATTGTTATTCCCTGGTCGCCATCACGTTTGCAGCTAACGAGCAGCTTCTTACCTCCGCCTAATTCACGAAACTCATTGCAATATGCATAATCCGCATTAAGTACGGCAAAATCCGCATCGGTCTGGAACTCAATAATCGGATATTTCGACTCGTGATACTCCTCAATCGAAGAGTGATAGTCGAGATGATCGCTCGTTACATTTAAAACAACACCAATATGTGGACTTTTCTCGAGATCAACCAATTGAAAACTTGATAACTCCAATACAACAAGAGAATCCTCACTCAACTCATCAAGAAGACTTACCGACGGAACGCCGATATTTCCTCCAAGAAAAACTTTTCGACCACTTCGTCGCAAAATTTCCACAATAAGTGTTGAGGTCGTCCCCTTTCCTTTCGTCCCAGTGACGCCAATAATCGGGCACTTACACTCATCGAAAAAATATTTCGTCATGCTCGAAATAACTGTGTGCGCATCTAGGTCGTTCACAATTTCCTGAATTTCTTCTTTGAAATACGAAGTTCCAGGACTTCTGAAAACTACATCAAAATCACCGAGCCCTTTTAAATACGCATCACCACCGCGCAACTTCACGCCACTTGGTATATCGATCAACTTATTCTGATCACACACGGTGATATCATTGTATCCATGACGCAATAGATATTCACACATTGCCTTCCCCTCAACGCCATAGCCCAAAATCGCTATCTTATCGGTCTTTTGCATGAGCAGATATTAGCAGCGATTAGCGAATGAGTCGAGAGACCTCGGAAATAAAATAGTACACGGATATATAGCTAAACCTTCTTAGATCTCCCCCTAAAATCTGTACGCATTTGACCTATGGTGATATGAGTGGAGCTAGGAGGTGTTCTATCTACAAATGTCCCCTTAGGATTACGAGCCATGTCCAAATATCGTTGATTATTAGGTATGAGAATCATCGGGAAATTAAATCCTTTTATTGGAGGAAGATGCGCTTTACTAAGAACGAGATATGGTGCCGGAGAAGGAAAACGACGACCAGCAATCCATGCAAGCATTTCTTGGTAGCTATGTGGATATCCAAGCTGAGAGAGATGATGGTAAACAGTCGATGCATCAACAAACTGGCCCATACGTTCAATGAGATAGAGGTCTATTTTTGCAAAATCTCCGAGAGATGCTTGAACTCGAGAGAGATGCTGGAGAGGATAAAACTTTTCAATACCTCGAAACGCATAATCAATTCCTGGAGGAACATCTGTGGGCGTAGAGAATTCGGTATGTGATGGCTTGCGAGTCATAAAGCGTATATAGCAAGATTAGCATAATACAACAAATATTATAAAAGTAAAGTGATTAGGGTGAGTCAAAGCTAAAATTACCCAACAAGTTCACGAATAATCTCATCATCAGCCGGCGGAAAGTTGTATTTATGGAGATCGTGAAGCTGAACCCAAAGGACCTCCTGTCCTTCCTTCCCCGATGGTTCACCAAGAAGGATCTGACAACGGTGCCAACTCAAGATTACAGAATATTCGCCATAGTTGTGCTCTGTTCGCATAAACCGAGGCCTGACAGCCGCCTCAATACCAAGTTCCTCCTGAAGTTCTCTCTTGAGGCAAGCTCGTTCACTTTCCCGATGTTCCAACTTCCCACCAGGAAATTCATACAAATTATTATGCGTTTTTTTATTCGTGCGTTTCTGAATGAGGACTTCCTTTTGTTTTCCACTACCACGCCAAATAATAGCTGCGGCAACGCGAACTTGTGGAACAAGTGAGCGGTGTTCCCGTACCTGTTTTGTACGATTTTTTTGCGCACCATTCTCGACTTTTTTCTTCGCCTTCAAGACTTTTAACTCGCGCGCGGCGTAATCCATCAATCCTTGATAAAACTCCCGCGCGCGCCCAACCGGACACGCCTTTTCAGCGATAACTTTCAGCTCCTCATCCTTCATCGCACCCTCAGGATCAAAAAAATGTCGCAACATCTGTCGCACATTCGTATCCATCGCCACGCGGTCTTCACCATACGCAAAAGACAAAATCGCACCCGCCGTATACTCCCCAACGCCAGGAATCTTTCGCAAATTTTCATACGTCGACGGAAACTTCCCACCAAATTCATCAACCACTATCCTCGCTCCAACAATCAAATTTCGAAATCTCCGGTAGTATCCAAGTCCACGAACATACTCCATCACCTCTTCCCATTCAGCGCGAGCCAGCACATCGACACTCGGGAATTTCCGCATGAAATTGATAAAAAATGGCACTACTCTTTCCGCCTGTGTCTGCTGTAGCATTACTTCAGAAATCCAAATCGCATATGGATCTGTCTGAAATTCCGCACGTCTCCATGGCAAATCTCGTCGATGTTCCCTGAACCAGTCGACGATGAATGTGCCAAATTGTTTCGGAGTAAACTTCATGCGCAGCGCGCAAACGCGTAATACAATTAATACATGATAACTCGATCGTTGCCATCATTAGGCTCTTTTGCCAACGTGACACTTCCCTGTTCAGATAAATCACTCAAACTATTTGCGCTGATTTTTTTCATCGAAATCGAATATAGAGTATTTCCGATATATGCGAGTCGATTGATAATAGCCTCGTAGTTATTGAAATAAGGACCACTTGGATTCCAGATCTTCATCATTGGCATAGGAATGCCAACTCCGCCAGATCCAGATCCACCCGCATCTGGTGTGGCAAAATCTCCTGCATCGACGTGTGTAATTTTTCCTTTCAGCGTAAATCCTTTCGCGAGATCAACACCATACACATACGCACCACGGAAGACAGTTTCACCATATGTCGAAGGTTCAACTTTTGCATTCGTCTTATCTTTAATCTCGGCAACTTCAATTGGGAATGCCATCAAGCCCTTTTCTTTGCTGAATAAGAGCGCCTTATGATTGTACAATAACTCACTCGACGTTCCGCGATCACCAATCGTTTCTTTGAACATCTCTTTTGGATTCACTGGATCAGTTACATCAAACATCGCAATCTTCATGCCCTGATACCATGCAAAATTTTCACGACCAGGAAGGAATCCATCATTGAGATCCTTGAATTGACTTGCATCAACAGCCTCCTTTCCAAATCCAATAATATGATTTTCATCATAAGGGTGGAGGTAGTCAGAATATCCAGGAATCTTTAACTCTCCAAGAATTTTTGGCGCCGAAGGATTTTCAACATCGATTACAAAGAACGGATCAGTATTTTTGAATGTTACGACATAAGCACGTTTTCCCATGAATCGTACCGCCTTTATCTTTTCACCTTTTCCGATATCTTCGACTTTTCCGGAAACAGTAGAAAGATTGTTTTTATCGAGAATATAGAGCTGATTCGTTGGTTGACTATTTGGATTCCAAAAATCTCCCTGCGTGGTTGCTACACGGAACGCATTACCACTTTCATCCATAGAAAACTGATTCAAAAGGGTTCCAGGAACAGTTCCACTCGTTTTGAATTCAACTTGTCCGTTGTTCAACGCAAATCGATGAAAAACAGTCGACGTCTTGGTAATTGGCGGAGCCCAAATATTGTAAATTCGGTTATCATTGTATTCATGCTTCTGTGTCGCGACGTACAATCCCTCTGGTGAAGAATAGACCGTGCTACCAGATCCGAGATAGACCTGCTTGGAAACAGAAGAATTGGCAGCATCATCTAATGCGACACCTGCAACAATTAAGAAATTTGGCTCATCGTAGCGTGGAAAAATTCGGATAGAGGTACATCCAGTAACTGGCACCGTTTTGCCATTTTTTGAATCTGTGAATCTTGGAACAACAGCATCAGTTGCGATAGGGGCAGTGTTCTCATTTTGCAAAATTTCATAACGTGGGTAAGCATTCATCACAAAATACGCATACTGTCCAATACGTCGAGAAGAGACATAATTCCCCTCAAATGAGAGTCGTCGCAATTGTTTTGGACTACTTCGATCAGTGATGTCATACATGTATACAACCGTCTCAGATATTTTTGTGTATGCATTACCGACGACAACAAGTGTATTTCCAGTAACAAACATTTCGCTCGGAGTATACGAGGCGTCATCAACAACTGTTCGTGAAAGTTCTTTCATGTCACTTGCAGGAGAAGCCTTCACAATGCGAATACTTCGTCCTTTGATCATGTAAATATACTGACCATCGTTCTTGATAATGTCTGCCTCATCCACTCCTTGTACCTGAACATTAGTTGTAGAAAAGTCATCAGCAGGAACAGTAGGAGATGTCTTTGCATCGCCAGCACCGGTATTAGCCGAATCGACTGTTGGGGCTGGAGTGGATGTAGCAGCTTCTTCAGGAGAAGCGCCAACCATAGTGCTTTTCATCATGAGGCCCATTGGTCGATAAAGACGATAACTCTGCATAGAAACTTTGTCCTTCAGCGCACTGCAGGATTCAACGGCAGGAAGGTCAGTTGTTAAGCTTGCATAGGTCTTTGACGATTTTGTGGTAACTGATGATTTAATTCTCCATGCCATCTCAGCCACCTCCCCACGAGTAATTTTCTTTTCTGGATAATCAATAGAAACAGGAATAGCATTTTTAAGTTCGAGTGCCTCAAGATAGCGTTTATACCAAGGATCTTTCATTTCAGGTTTTGTTTTTGAGTCCTTGAGTCCATTGGCAATTGCTAAAATCTTACTCGCCTCCACAATGCTGATATTAAGATTTGGTCGAAATGTTCCATCGGCATATCCCTGAATAATGCCGCGATTTTTTGCTTCACAAACATACGGTGCAAACCATTCAGTTTTGACATCTTTGAAACAGTTGCTTCCCCTCGGATCTTTTGTGAGAGATGCAATAGTAATTTTCAAAAATTCAGCACGATTGATCGTGTTGTCTGGAAGGAAATTTCCGTCTTCATATCCGCGCACAACCCCAGAAAGTTGGAGATCCTTAATGGCATCATAGTATGGATAATTATCTTCCACGTCTTGATACTTTGTTGTCGTATTGTAAGCAGCACTCGCCGTAAAGGCACTCATCAAAACCAACAGACTCGTCCCAACAAAGAATGCTAACGTGCGTTTGAAGATATTCATAAAAAAGGGGTTATAATTCATGCTTCACTTATCATACCATTTAAAGCTCAAAAAGGTTACTGATTTGCCACGAAAAGAAAAATACGATATAATACCCATAGAAGCAGATAGAAGAGCACCGAACATATATAAGAGTAACTCTAGGTCCATCTTTCATCATTAATAAGCTTCAGGCCAGACTTGTCCAAGTCGGTCTGAAATTTACTTCATAACTTTTTAACCCTTTTTTAGTACATGTCAGACGACAAACTTACGAAGTGGCTTGCTGAGAAACTTCTCGGTACGCACGAGCGTAAGGCGAGTGCGGCTCCCGCTCCCGCCCCACGTTCCTCTGTTCCCACTTCCCCGGTGCACAAAGCACCACATCATTCCGCTCACAAGGCGGTTCCACAACATGCGCTCAAAGCGCATCCACATCCTGTTGCCAACAGGCCACCTCCACGAGGAATTCAGGCAAATCGACCAAATCCTCCTGCTCATACGGCTCATCCGGCCACAAGACCAGGACATCCACCTCACGTAAAAACTGCAGGCGCAACTCGAATTGTTGCACTTGGTGGTCTCGACGAGGTTGGACGAAACTGTATGGTTTTTGAACACGAGAAAGATATTTTGATCGTGGATATGGGATTTCAATTCCCTGATTCAAATATGCTCGGTATTGATTACATCATTCCTGATGTGTCATATCTCGATGATAAGAAGGATCGCATTCGCGGTATCTTGTTGACTCACGGTCACCTCGATCACGTTGGTGCTATTCCCTATCTTATCGAACGACTTGGATTTCCAACCATTTATGGAACGAAACTCACGCTCGGTATCGTTGAACGAAAACTCGAAGAGTTCGGACTCACAAAACGTGTCCGCCTTGAAAGAATCACCGCTGAAGATCATCTTCGATTTGGTCAGTGGGATGTCGACTTCTTCCGAGTAAATCATAGTATTCCGGATGCAGTTGGTATTCTCCTCAAGTCTCCAAATGGATCATTCGTTCACACGGGTGACTTCAAATTTGACCTTTCTCCTGCGGGAGATCAGCGTCCTGCTGAGTTTGATAAGATCGCAGGATTTGGACGACAAAATATCACCGCCCTCTTCTCAGATTCTACAAACGCACTCCGTCCAGGACACACGATGTCTGAATCGGCCGTTGCAAAAAATCTCGAAGAAATTATTGCAGGCGCAGAAGATCGAATTATTATCGCAGCCTTTTCTTCGCTTATCGCTCGTATTCAACAGATCATGGATATGGCCCTCAAATATCGCCGCAAGGTGTATATCACCGGCCGAAGCATGATGGAGACGCTCGAAGTTGCGAAGGTTCTCGGCTACCTCAAATATCCAAAAGATCTCGTCCACGATGCCGCTCGAATGGGAAAGGTCAACGGTCGTGATACCTTGATTCTCACAACAGGAAGTCAGGGTGAGGAAGTTTCCGCTCTCGCAAGAATCGCAAACGGAAGCCATCAAATGGTTCGCGTAAAAAAGAACGACACAGTTATTCTCTCATCATCACCCATTATCGGAAACGAACGTGCTGTCACAAAAGTGATTAATAATCTCTGTCGTCTCGGTGCGAAAGTTATCGACAACAAGATGATGGATGTTCACACATCTGGTCATGCTAATCAGGAAGATCTCAAATTGATGATCACGATGGTTCATCCGAAATATCTCGTGCCAGTTCACGGAGAATATTTCATGCGCCAGGGCCACAACGATCTCGGTCGCCAACTCGGTATGCCAGACAAACAGCTTGTCATGGTTGAAAATGGCGATGTCATGGAGGTAAAAAATGGCGAGCTTCGAGTAACAGGCGAAAAAGTTCCAACTGATTATGTTTTGGTTGATGGTCTCGGTAGAGGTGATACAAGTAATCAAGTTATCGTTGATCGTCAGACAATGGCAGAAAACGGCGTCTTGATCGTTCTCCTTTCTCTCGATCCAAAGACCAACAAACTCCTTCGAAATCCCGATATTATATCACGCGGATTTATCTACATGAGCGAGTCTGATGAGGTTATTGGCAAGATTTCAAAAGAAGCCAAAGAGATTTTCGCTAAATGTATGAGCAAAAAACCAGACATGAAGCGTGGCGAACTCAAGAACAATTTGAAGATCGGTCTCGAAAAAATGATCCACCGTATGATCGAACGCCGACCACTCATTCTCCCAGTTGTCGCAGAGCTAGGCCAGATGCCAGAGGATAAGTAACAATATACACAAAAAAAGAGGAAGAATTGGATTTTGCAGGCCACAATCTGCAGCCCTGAAGGGGCGAAGTCGTGGTCGAAGAAATTCAAACTTCCTCTTTTCGATCAAAAATTATTGTTGTGGATTCACCGGCGGTTGAGGATATCTATCCGGAGCGGAATTCTGCACTGATCCTCCGCCAACAACTGCGACAGCTGGAGCAGCCTTTTTGACAACAAAATAGTAGACAAGAGCAGCTGGGAAGTTGAAGAAGACCATAGCAAGAGCCCAAAGGACTTTGGTTGAAGTTTCTTTAAAATCACGTCGAAGACAGTCGATAAACATCCAGAGCGTGAAAATAAATCCAACAAATGCGATAAGCATGATAACCAGAAAAATTCCAGCAAAGGCGCTAAAGATGCCACCAATAGCATTAGCAGCCTGTTCACAAGGAACAGTTTGGCCATTGAGTGAACAAGTAGCGCTGTCATATATATCACGTACAGAAGTAGTTGTAGGAGTGGCTTCACTGCTTTGTGCGATCGCCATACTCACATTGGTAAAAACACCAGCAAGACCGACGACGAGAGGGGCAAGTTTTTTCATACGATAGGGGTAAAGTTGCATCTATCTTACTCTGATTGTGGCGGAGATTTCAACTCTTGCGTCTGTTCTGAGCTCGCGCTCGCATGCTCGCGCTCATACTTTTCCTTCGACATACCAAACCCCATTTTCATGACAGATAGTATTTCATGCATAGTTGGTGGTCGACGCTCTTCGAAAGGAATTCTCAAAAAATCAGCAACTTTTTTTCCAAGATGTCGCTCAGGAACATCTGGTGAACCAAAAAATCGTGCTCGACTCCCCTGCTCCACAAGCGGAACATCCTCGCCATGAGTAAGTATAAAAACAAGTGCAAAATAAGGTCGTCTACTGCTAGAAACTTCACGTAAATCAAGAGACTTTATATCGCTCGTTGAAATATCTCGAGTTTTTTTCCGAAAATCGAAAGCCACGTGTAGTTAATATTTTTTGCATACAGATCGATCGTAACCGTCGTAATTTTTGAAATACCAATAAGCGCAAGACCAACACACGTATTGATAAGACTGATAATTGAATTATTACCGAAGGAAAAATCCCTTGTTGTAATAAAATAAAAAATCCCGGCGCCGCCAAAAGCAAGTCCAGTCAAAAAAATAAAGACACTATAGTCTTTAAGTATCATCAAATCAGATGTTTCGGAAATGATTTTCATAATGAGGAAAATCTCTGGTGGGCAGAGAGGGATTCGAACCCCCGAAGGCGTAAACCAGCAGATTTACAGTCTGCCCCATTTGACCACTCTGGTATCTGCCCACAAATTTGTAAAAAAGAACGAACGGACTTTTTTAGCCCACGAATTATAACGAAATCTTCCCTGAAGGCAAAGGGAAACTTTTGAAGGATTTTGGCTTTGAGAAAGGATGAATGACGCTATGTTTTACATCGCCCCTTGGAAATCGAGCAGTGTATCATGGGCTTGCTTATTGCATTGTGCTCTTACTGACACGAGAGCATGCGGATGACGTTCGAGGTCGATATCAGTAGGAAGTATAGGAGTTTGGAGTAGCGTACCCTCAGGGGAGAAACGTTTTACCTGTCCTTCTCGTATTTTGAGACCCATCAAACATGTATCAACCTGGCGCGCTGTACCATCACACTGGCAAACAACCACTTCATGGGGTGGTCTATTAATGCCTTTTGCCACAACGGCTCGCTCAAGAGAGGTGTTGCTTACGAGTACACGATAGCCAAGCTTCAAGAGACCCACATCACGGAATTTATCAGGATTAGTTACACTAAGATCCGGAGAAAGTGGCTGAGACATAGGAGCAGAAACAAAAAATAAGAGCCAATCCTACTGCGAAGCGATTGAGTCTGTCAAATTTTGCAATAATTATGAAGAGGAAATGATTCTGGAGCCGCCCATCAGATTCGAACTGACAACCTACTGTTTACAAAACAGTTGCTCTACCGTTGAGCTAGGGCGGCACACAAAGCTATTAGTAAGCTAAAGCTTGAGCCAACACGGCGCACCTTAGATTAGAAAAATGGGGTCAGAAAGTCAATAGAAGGTTTGAAGTATCTAGCCGAAGATCAGCTTGTGGATAGCTACCTCACCGGCTAACTCAGGGTGAAAGGTGCTTCCCCAAATGTTATGGTGACGGACGAGAACAGGGTCACCTTTATATCGCGACAACACTTCAACCTCTTCGTCCACTCGAGTAATTTTTGGTGCACGAATGAAATGACCGACAGGAATAGTTCCAAGATTTTTAACATCAAGTTTGGTTATGAAACTCGAAAGTTGTCGTCCGTATGCATTTCGATCAACATCAACATCGAGAAGTCTGAGTGGCTCCCCTTCTAAGTTGGGAACATTTTTTGCAAGAAGAATAAGTCCAGCACAGGTTCCGTAAATAATAAACTGAGGATCTTGTGCGCGCGCACAAATCGCCTCGCGCAAAAAATATGCATCAATAAACTTCACCATCACGGTACTCTCACCACCAGGAATAATGAGACCGCGTAATTTCGGATTCATCATCTCTTCACGTGTTCGGATTTCGCATGCCTCTAAACCAAGCAACTTCAAAATCACAAGATGTTCCGCGTATCCGCCCTGTAATGCGAGAACTCCAATCATAGAAATATGTTAAGATCGCGCCAATAAATTATCAAAATTTACCAACCTCGTTGTTGCATCTGAACACCGAGTGTTGAAATTTCGAGACCAGGCATCGCATCACCAAGCCCTTCGGAAATTTCTGCGAGCTTCTTTGGATCATTGTAATGAATGACGGCCTCAACAACTGCACGTGCAACTTTTGCAGGATTTTTGGATTTAAAAATACCACTTCCAACGAAGACTCCATCACAACCAAGTTGCATACAGAGTGCAGCGTCAGCAGGAGTTGCAACTCCTCCAGCAGCAAAATTCACAACAGGAAGTCGTCCAAGATCACGAACTTGTTTTACGAGTGCTACGTCAACGCGCATATCTTTTGCGGCATTCATGAGCTCTTCTTCGTTCATAGTTTTGAGAGCCTCGATTTCTCGCGCCATCGTTTTGATATGTCGAACTGCCTCAATAACGTTACCAGTTCCCGCCTCTCCTTTTGTTCGAATCATGGATGCGCCTTCAGAAATTCTTCGTAACGCCTCGCCCAAATTTGTTGCACCGCACACAAACGGAACCTTAAATGCTTTTTTATCAACATGTGAAAATGGATCGGCCGGTGTGAGAACCTCGCTCTCATCAATGAAGTCGACCTCAAGTGCCTCAAGAATTCTCGCCTCAGTAATATGTCCAATTCGAATCTTTGCCATCACAGGAATCGTCACGATCGCCTGAATGCCTTTGATCATTTCTGGGGCACTCATTCTCGCAACCCCGCCCTGTGCACGAATATCCGACGGTACACGTTCGAGCGCCATCACACTGCACGCACCAGCATCTTCTGCAATTTTGGCCTGCTCCGCATTTGTTACATCCATAATAACGCCACCCTTCAGCATCTGCGCGAGATTTTTTCCTGCTTCGTTGAACATAATTTTTTGGATTATTTTGCGCGTTTAGTCTGCCACAGGAGTCGTGAAAGTCAACCGTATAGACACAAAACCGTCTCCAATCTACAATAGCTTCGATGTCACAACTAAAATCACAAGCACAGATACAGGCAATATACGACGCATTTAAAGCTGAATGCACCGACCTCATTCAGGAAGGAGTTTTGCGAGAGCAGGTTATGCTCGCCCCTCTCACCAGTTTCAATATTGGTGGGCCTGCCGATTTTTTTGCTGAGGTGAAGACGGTGGAACAGCTCGAAAAAGTGATTACAGAAGCGGTAAAAAACGAAATCCCCTATTATATTCTTGGCGGAGGTAGTAATACGCTTTTTAGCGATAAAGGCTTCCGCGGAGTGGTGATAAAGCCAGGATTCAAGGCTATAACCGTCACGCAAGAAGTAGAAGGAGGTTCTATTGTTGCAGAAGCGGGGCTTCCGCTTTCTCAACTCATTCAGACGGCGGCAAAACATGAACTTTCGGGAATGGAAGTTTGGATTGGACTACCGGGAACAGTAGGAGGTGCTGTTCGGGGAAATGCAGGGGCAGGCGGCTCGGAAATCTCCGATTTCCTCGCCTCAGCAACCATCTTCGATCTCCAAACACTCTCCATCAAAGAATTCACCAATGAGGACCTCAAGATGAGTTATCGTTATTCGATGCTCAAAGACAATCCGCATTTAATTGTTCTCTCTGCAACATTTCACTTCGACAAGAAAAAATCGGCAGAAGATCAAAGAATCACTATGCAAGAAACCCTCGCCAAGCGCCACGCATCACAACCGAAAGGTCAAAATGCTGGATGTATGTTTAAAAATGCGACGCGTCCCTCACCACTCGATCCACACGCAGTCACCGTTGTCTCGTCAGGAAAACTGATCGATGAGTGTGGACTCAAAGGTACTCGTATCGGTGGTATTGAAATCTCAATGATCCATGGAAACTTCCTCCAAAATATTGGCGGCACAACAGTAAAACCAGGCAATCCACCAGCTCCGCAGGCCACACAGCAAGACGTTCTCGACATGATAGACCTCGTCAAAAAAACCGTTAAAGAAAAAGAAAATATCGATCTTCATGAAGAAGTGCAAATTGTATATGAATTCGGAATACAACCGGAATCAAGATCAGAATTACAATAAAACTTTCATACAGCAAAAAATTGCGCTACAATACGCACAAGTATTAACCCTTACTTCATATGATTTCCAAAACTTGGAAGCAACTCCTCACGGTTTCAATCATTACCGTGCTCGCTCTTTCATTCATGAGCTTCTCGCCTCTCGCGCTCGCTCAGGTATCTTCTGTTGGCACATCAACAGGAGGCGGCATCGTAACAACAAATCCAGGCGATAATATTGTTGGTGGCGAAACAGATGCTCGTGCATTTATTACAAAGATTCTTCGATTTGCTCTCACATTCCTCGGTATCCTCTGTGTTTGTTTGATTATTTACGGAGGTTTTCTTTACATCACCTCAGCTGGTGAAGAAGAAGGCGCAAAGAAAGGAAAGACCATTATCATCTACTGCGTTATCGGTCTTGTCATCATCTTCGCTTCATACGCTATCGTCAATACGGTTCTGGGAGGTATTTCTCAGCCAGCGTAATAGACGTTCCAGCTCATTTCTCAGAAATCTAAACCGCTCCAAATCCTGGGGCGGTTTTTTTGTTGCCAATCCAAAAATCAATAATCGCTACGCCCCCATCATCTCAGGCTCACGGACAGTTTCAGGAATGCGCATATCATCTTTGATGATAATACGATCCGGTTCGACTCGAATAATGTCAGAAACAGGAATGATGCGTTCGGAAAAATGAACAAGGCCGAGGAATGTCTTTGCAACCATCAAATTCAACACCACGCCCGCATCCAAATTGATAACATAATCAAAAACTCTCCCAAGCTCCTCGCCCGACTCGGTAACAACGGTATTCTTAAAAAAAGGCCCATACGACGAATCGCTCAAAACCTCATGGACTTTGATGACCTCGTCGGGCTCCGTAATGCTATCCATATCCCGAATCACAATATGTGGATACCAGCTTAAAATATCCCGTGTTCCCACGATTTTAGCCGCCGAAGGGTGCACAGACAAAGCTACGAGCGTGCCATTAGTCGGATCGATGACCAAATCAAAGATTCTAGCCACAGGACCAGTAGTATCCCGGCTAAATACCGGCCTTCCTTGGATTTCAGAGAAGAGCTTTTTCATCGAAACAAGTATAGCACAATTGACGACCATACTGACCAGTGCTATAGTTTCGCGGCCAGATATCGGGGCGTGGCGCAGTTGGCTAGCGCGCATGGTTTGGGACCATGAGGCCCTGGGTTCAAGTCCCAGCGCCCCGACCAGTTTTTGTCGTACCCGATAAAGCCAGAATATTGTCCAAATTCTGTTTTTGCGCTATAATAAAACGAAAACACAAAATATTTAGCCAGCGCGTAATGGATACATTAGACCAGTTGCCACAAGGAGAAATTATAGAAACTTTCGAAATCGACAGAGTTCCAGCTCAAGTCATGAGGGTAAATCCTGAGGATTTAAAACCGGAAGATGTTGAAAATCTTGTAGAGCATCTTACAGATACGAATTTTCAAATCTTACCAATTCCAAATGCCGACAAGAGAATGAGAATTCAAGATATGATGGTTCGCATGCGAGAGGCAGTAGATCGTATTCCGGCTGTTGGCCAGTTGATTGCGAAATCAAGTGCCTGGGATGTCATAGGTAGCAAAATTTATCCAGACCACACACGCCAAGAGCACGTACGGGCATATAAAAAAAGATATCAGCAGCTAGCAAGAGACAAGCAGCTTATAGGAGTTCGAGTGAATGGCCGTATAGTGGCATTACAGGCAGTTATTCAAGGAGGAGTTTCTAAAAGTGGCCGACCGGTTTTTGAATTTACGAAAGCTTCAACATCAGAGTTGTTTGAAAAGAAAGGTCTTAACGCACGCCTCAAGAGAATAATTTTTCAGGAAATTATGAAAAAGCATCCAGATGCCATGTGGGCAAATCCATCAAGAAATCCGGATCACATTAGGCGTTTTCAGGAAAGAGGTTGGCACATTGTAGAAATGAATGATCCAAACGAGGCAGTCCAGGTTATGTTTCAGAAAAATCCGACATATCATACCCACATGATGTCTCAAGGGTACAAGGCCGCTTACTGCGACCCAAAAGTAGACACGATTACGTGGGGGAAAAGTGAATAAACAAAGATCAAAAGTATCCTATTTAGATGACGTCACTAACGACTCCACTTTTTTGGATTGCGGAAATCGCCTGTTTCATAAAAATCAAACTTACCGGCCTGACGTCGATAAGTAGCAACAATGGTGTCTAAAAAAGACGGTGTTAATCCACGATATGTAGATCCGGAAGTATAATACGAGGTGGCGAAGGCCACGAGCAGTTGAATCGTATCGATTTGTCTCTCTCTAGCATGTAGTTTGCCTCGGATATATTCGAGAGATAGCGGATTGCCATTGAGAATAGACGTTTTTAATTCTCCATCCAAGAGAACATTAAGAGTTTCAATTTCGTACATATATGCAGAGGCCTCGTTAAAAACCAATACCTTTTGAGGATCATTTTCTGAATGCAGAGTGAAAAAAGCCATATATCGATCGAAATCTTCACGAGTAGACAAACTGCTACGTAACGCAGTATCTTGCATGACATGTCGCAACTCATGATGAAAGATAATGATATCAAGAAGATTGAATGGATCAAATTCAGGACTTACTTCAACAGTACGATTGGAGATATTGTAATTGGCAGCGGTTCCAGCAAGGGCGGGAGGTAGTGCATGAAACATGAAGTAATTCATACTTGCATTAGAAAATTCTCCGCGTCCATTCTTCATGTCCATTTGGATGCGTGCAAAATTGTTATTTGGATTCTTTGCATTAATATCCATGAGTTGAAAAGTTTCATAAAGTTTCTGCGCCAACTCCTGGTCAATTTCAGAAAGCTTTGGAGCTAGTATTTGTTTTAAATGATTACTACCTTCAAAGGCTCGCTGGATAATGTTATCCGTTAAGGCAACATCTTCTTCGAGTGAAGGTTGATATGTTGAAAGTGTTTGATCTGGCAATGGACGCGGTAGGGATTCTGAAGTTTCTGAAGTTGATATGCTGTTTGAAACCGGAGCAGATTGAGATGAGACCACGGCATACCCGGCACCACCGATAGCAGCAATGATACCAAGCTGAGCGAATCGGGATCGTAAAAATTTCCCAAGGCCACTGATTTGCGATGGCGTTTGGGTATTTGAAGAAGAAGGTATAGTACGAGCTCTTTCTCGTGCGGCCCTGTTTGGTCTGAGCGATAATTTTCCCATAGTAGTAAAAAACGAAGAAAGTATACTATACTATAAAAATATTTTTGTCAAATACAGCTTCAATAAAACAAAATTAGAGATGCAAGGAGTGCAAAAATAATGTATAATGCAAAAGCACGAAGAAATGTTTCGCACGATGAACGCTATGAATTTGCCAGTTGTTACCCTAAAACCTAGAAAAGAAATTCCACTTCTCGGAGGACATCCGTGGGTGTTTTCGGGTGCCATTGAAAAAGAGCCAAATAAAGCCGAAATTGAACCGGGAACTATAGTAAAAATACTTTCATCGGATGGGCGGGAACTAGGACTTGGAACCTACAATCCACTCACAAATATTCGAGTTCGACTACTCACATGCGACTGCGCAGTGGAAATCAACACGGCATTTTTTGAAAAAAAGTTCGCAGAGCTTGATGCATGGAAACAAAAACACCTTCCGCCAAATACTAACGGTTATCGACTTGTGCATGCGGAAACAGATGAACTTTCAGGGCTTATTGTAGACCGATACAATGATACATTTGTCTTTCAGTTACATACGGCGGGTATGAATCGTTTACGCAAAGAAATTATTGATGCACTTAAAAATACTTTTCATCCAAAAGCGATTATCGAAAGATCGGATATCGAAGTTCGCAAACAAGAAGGCCTTACAGATATGCCGATAAAAGTCCATCACGGAGACGTAAACGACGAAACACTTACGACATTTCAAGAAAATGGATATACATTTTTCGCTGATATTTTACATGGACAAAAGACAGGATTTTTCCTCGATCAGCGAGATGCACGATATGAAGTTGGTCAGCTCGCACATGGTAAGCGCGTTCTTAATCTCTTCTGCTATACTGGCGCATTTAGTCTCTATGCAGGCAAAAATAACGCATCATTTGTGACGAGTATCGATGTCTCTAAGCCAGCTCTTGAGCAGGCAAAGAAAAATTTCTCGCTCAACCATCTCGATCCAAATGACACTAAAAAATACATCTTTGAAGATCATGACATCTTCAAATTGATCGAAACCAAAACATTTCCACATGCGCCACATGATCTGATTATTTGTGATCCGCCAGCACTTGCAAAATCTGCCGCCCACTTACAAAACGCCTCACGTGCCTATATCACCCTCAATCAATTTTGCTTATCGCAACTTGCACCAGGCGGAATTCTCGTAACAAGCTCATGTTCTGGTCGAATTACACAGGAAGCTTTTCGAGATATTTTACGTATCGCTGCCGGAAGAGCTGGAAAGAAAGTCAAAATTCTCAAGTGGATTACTCAGGCCGCCGACCACGCTGAATCACTCGCCTTCACGGAAGGTCGCTATTTGAAAACAGCAATTCTCGAGGTGGTGTAGGCAATTATCCATGTTTTTCTAGGATGCGCGCAAGAAGCTCTTTACCCTATATAGCTTCCTATTTTTTGAGCACCCCATGCGAAAAATACCGATCCCAAAACGAATGGAATCATGATAATCCAAAACCAACTTTCTCCTTGAAGGCCGGCCACAAGGGCAAGCGGAGCAAGGAAGTAGTTGAGCCAGTAGTGATGTATGAGGAAGTTTTCATACGATGAGTCGCTGAGAAAAAGTATAACTCGCTTGAGCGGGTTGAGTTTTGAGAAAAACGCCCCCAGATTAATGAAGACAAGGAAAAGCCCAACAGCAACCGTAAGATCCGCATATGCCCAGCCCCATCGATACATGTCGAACGAGAATCCGATAAAAGTAATGGCAACGCCGAGAAGAAACGCAGGAACACTCATCATTTTTTCGAGTATTGTATTTCGTTCGAAGTAGAGATTTGCAAGCGCCATACCAAAAGAGAATTCAACAAGCCGCGGAAGGAAAAAACTAAACGCAACATATCCGTACTGTGATGGATACATAACGCCCATTGGAGCCGCAGAAATGCCATACGTCGCAAAATAACGATATCCAACCGTGAGCATAAACGTCACCAAGAGAAATTTCCAAACGCCAAGTTTTCGCAGACCGTACTGCAAAAGAGGAAAGAGAATATAGAGCTGAAGAATGAGTGTAATGAACCAAAGATCACCATTGAACTTCTGAAGAAGTGGAAGATCGAAAACGAGAAATGGAGGGAAGAGAAGTTTGAGCGCATCAATCCACGTGTAAATTGGAGCCGCAGCAAACGAAGGGAAGAGATAATTGCGAAGAAATAAAAATCCAACTCCTATGAGAATAGAAACATAGAGTGGGATAATAATTCGTTTAAGTTTTTTCCAATAAAACATGCCAAGTTCGCCGAGCGTTGAGATCGTTTCATTTTTTCGAATGGCAGAAAGTGTGAGAACGAAGCCACTTAAAAGAAGAAAGAGGTTGACAGAGAAAAATCCATACGCGAAGAGAAATCCAAAGAAATTTTTCAAAAATCCAAGCACACCTCCGTCTTGGAAGATGGTAAGTCGTGAAAGATTTGCAACAACACCCTCTGGAGCAATCAAAAAGCTTCCATGATATCGTTCGAGAAAGTAGTGATACAAAATAATATGAATAATCGCAATTCCGCGAACACAGTCGAGAACTTCGATACGATTTGAAGGTTTGACAATGGGTGGGACGGTGGTTGTTTGAGGAATAATGACTGAAGAGGATGAGGAAGACACTGAAGTCATGGTGAAAAAATAAAAAAGAACATATATACCGTAACAGTCATGTTGAGAAATCGCAAGAAAGGAGAGATATCAGATTGAATTTTTTAAAACAGCGAGTAAAATCTCCCCGGCCAAAAAAAGAAAAAATTGGTCCACAATTTTTAACCCCCTCTTGTTATGACGTTCGCAAAAGAAATCCAAAAATATTTTGGAAAGGATTTTAAACATGACTTAATTGCTGGAATAGTTGTAGGTCTCATTGCACTTCCGCTGGCTATAGCCTTTGCTGTCGCGAGTGGTGCACGCCCAGAACAAGGCATTTATACGTCAATCATCGCAGGGCTTGTCATAGGGGCACTTTCAGGATCTCGATATCAAATCTCCGGACCAACAGGAGCATTTATCGTCATTCTCTTGGGCGTAGTAAATAAATTCGGCCTCGATGGTCTTATGGTAGCTGGGTTTATGGCGGGCGTCATTCTCCTTCTTGCGGGTATATTTCGATTTGGATCAGTTATTAAATATATCCCCTATCCAGTCACTGTTGGTTTCACGTCAGGAATTGGTATTATTATTTTTTCTGGTCAGATTAAGGATTTTTTCGGACTTCAATTTGCGCATCGCCCAGAGGGTTTTATTGAAACAATCAAATTAATTTTTGAAGGATTAGAGAAAGGGGTAAATATAAGTTCAGTGATTATTGGTGTAGTTACACTGCTTGCTTTTCTCGCCTGGAAGCATTGGAATAAATCATTTCCACCAGCTCCAATTGCGCTTGCAGTCGGAACAATTGCGAGTTTGATCATTATGTTTTTCTTCGAAAAAGGACTTCCAGCTCCAGCTCTTGTAGGAAATATTCCATCAGGACTTCCTCAGTTTCACATGTTAAATACAACATATGCTACAGTAAAAATGCTTCTTCCGTCAGCATGTACAATTGCCATGCTTGGTGCGATTGAATCACTTCTTTCCGCAGTCGTCGCAGACGGAATGACGGGGACAAAACACAATTCTAACAAAGAACTTGTGGCTCAAGGTATTGGAAATATGATCCTCCCACTCTTTGGTGGTATCCCGGCTACTGGGGCTATTGCGCGCACAGCTGCCAATATTAAAAACGGAGCAAGGACAAGAGTATCATCTATAATTCATGCGATAATACTCCTTGTCATTCTTCTTGTTGCTGCGCCATATGCGAAATATATTCCTATGGCAGCACTTGCGGTCATTCTTATGACCGTTGCCTACAACATGGCGGAAATACCTCACTTTATTCGATTACTGAAAGCTCCACGAAATGATGCAATGGTGCTCGTTGCAACATTTTTGTTGACTGTATTCGCCGATCTTACGGTCGCAGTAGGCACAGGAATTGTTTTAGCTGCTATTCTCTTTATTCAACGTGTCAGTAATCTCTCCGTTAGTAAAGTTCTCGATGATGACGAGCATGTTGGAAGTGAAGGGTCTCAGCGTATTCATGCTTCCCTGAAGGACTATCCACAAATTCAATTATACGAACTTTCAGGACCTCTTTTCTTTGGAGTAGCGTCAGAGCTTGAAAATAGAATTGAGCATCACAAAGGCGATATTCTTATTATGCGAATGAAGCATGTTAATCATATGGATGCGAGTGCTATCAATACATTGGAACTAATTATCGATCGAGTTTTGAAAGCAAAGGGTCATATTTTTTTCTCCACACTACGTCCAAATATTCAGGAAAAGCTAAATAAGCTCGATATTATTAAAAAAATTGGAGGCGAATATTACATTCCACCAAAGACAACAATCGCTATTGAAAGAGCAAAAGAGCTTATTGACAATCTGAATAAAATCGACAAGAAAAAAGGAGCCAAGGGTTAATTGGGAATAGCTATATTGCTATATGCATAGTATAATACCAAAACTTATCCGTATTAGAACTTCTCCGCATGCTCGCAACGATCTTTCTCACAGTGTTTATCGACCTTCTTGGTGTTGGAATTATTATTCCAGTCCTCGCTCCCCTCTTTCTCAATCCGATGAGCGGGATTCTTCCTATTGATTATCATGCTACATTTTTTACACGACAGTTATTGCTCGGAATTTTGATTTCCGCCTATCCATTGGCGCAATTTTTTGGCGCGCCGATTCTCGGCGCGCTATCCGATCGATTTGGTCGTCGAAAAATTCTCCTCATCTCGCTCGCAGGAACTGTTATAGGATATTTATTTTTTGGCTTAGGAATAACATTATCATCGATCGCAGTTCTCTATCTCTCACGCATTATTGATGGTTTTACCGGAGGTAATATTTCGATCGCCCTCTCCGCCATTGCCGATATTTCTGATCCAAAAGAAAAAGCAAAAAATTTCGGACTCGTGGGAATGGCCTTCGGACTTGGATTCATTCTCGGACCTTATATTGGTGGCAAACTCGCCGATCCAACGATCGTAAGTTGGTTTAATCACGCCACACCATTTTGGTTCGCGGCGATACTCGCGACACTGAACATTATTCTCGTTGCAACACGTTATCCAGAAACCCTCAAAACCCATAGAAACACACCAATAAGCGCACTAACAGGTTTTAGAAATCTCGCAAAAGCGATGAGTATGCAAAACCTTCGTACCATGTTTCTTGTCGTCTTTTTTCTCACGATCGGATTCAGCTTTTTCACACAATTTTTCCAAGTCTACCTCATTGAAAAATTCCAATTCACCATTGGTAATATCGGAGATCTATTCGCATATATCGGTCTATGGATCGCATTTTCACAAGGTTTCATCACGCGAATAGTTTCAAAAAAATTCAAACCACAACAAATTCTTTCAGTCTCTTGTGTCATTCTTTCTGTCGCGCTTCTTGGACTCATTATCCCAGATCATGCTACGACACTTCTCTTCATCTTACCATTTGTCGCCATAAGTAACGGCCTCACACAGCCAAATTCAACAGCGATCATTAGCAATCTCGCCGGCAAAGAATCGCAAGGTGAAGTTCTGGGAATCAATCAATCCATTCAGGCTCTCGGTATGGCAATTCCTCCAATCATCGCAGGAATCATCGTTACCATCGACAAAATTCTCCCAATTTTCGTGGCAAGTTGTTTTGTTTTTATCGCCTGGGTTACCTTTCTTTTCTTTTTCAAGAATACAAAAAAAGAAGTGTTTCACGAGGTGTAACAGCATCTATAAGCTCAAATCAAGCGGAGTCACGCTGTTAACCTGAAAGCGCGTTGCATAAGTCGCCACAAACTCTTCGAACTGTTCGTGCGGGTAAGAAAAGCTATTAAGAGAGTGTTTGCCATCAGAAGATAATACATGCATTTTCCATTTTGGAAGAGAATCAACGCGACTTATATCACGAGCAATTCTCACGGTAACCACCTGCCCACTCACATCATCAGTTCGTTTCAGTTCAATCACAGCATTAAAGCGTGGATCAACAACCTGGAATCCCATTCGAGTAAAAGTTCGTATGATCGAATCAAGCATAGTAACTTCTGCGGGAGATTGGGAAAAGCCATGTTTTTCAGCTATCCCGGCAACGTGGGGATTTTGAAAGAGCGGAAGATGAACAACCTGAGCCTGACGAACAGAAGGTGTGGCTGAAGTAGGGGTAGTCGGTGCAACGGGAGTAGTAGCAGCAGGAGTAGGAGTGCGTCTTTGAGGGGCAGAATGACGATACAAACGAGCATTTCGCCCACTAAAAGGAACAGGGACGACGACATCACCATCAGAATTCATGCCATTACCGTCTAATCGACTTTGTAGACCCATGAAAGCTTAATAAGCTTATAAGATGTTGATTGTATATTAAAAACATCATTTGTCAATAAAAAGACAAAAAGTAAAGCTAAATCACATCAACAAGAGGCTATATGTTCTTGGATTTTGCGACATATTTCGAAGCAAGCCAAGTAGCAATCGGTACCCCAAGAACCAAAGCCATGCTACCGATAAGCGTTCGAATCACCTCTTCGGCAATGAACTCGCTATTAAATGTCACCCAGAATGGCTGAACATTATTCATCGTGAACATCAAAAAAAGCGGCAGGCTCGCACCAGCGTATGCCAAGACAAGTGTATTTACGAGTGAGGCAATATGTTCACGCCCAATAGTCAGACCACGACGATAGAGCTCAGTGGCGGTCAAGGATCGATTTGCCTGATGGAGTTCGTGTACGCAGGCAACCTGTGCCGTGGTGATGTCATCCAGCACACCAAGGGTACCAATAATAATCCCACCAAGCAGAAGACCCTGAAGATTAACGTTTGTTGTCGGATCAAGTTTTAAGTATGCGGCCTCTTCTGATCCTCCACCAAAAAGATGTGCAATTTCAACAAAAAGTACCGCAAGTGCGATAGCGATCGAAAGAGTAATAAGTGTCGCAAATACAGAAATAACCGTTCGCTTATTAAATCCATGTGCAAGAAAAATCGAAACAACCGCAATAACGAACGATCCAATAAGTGTCACCAAAAGTGCCGAGTACCCCGCAATAATGAGTGGCAAAATAAATTTCATCAAAATAAAGACGCTGAAGGCAAGCCCGATCAGCGACATAAATCCCTTAAATCTTCCGAAATATATGACGAGCGCAAGGAAGGCGATGATCGCAAAAAACAAAGGCGGTAAGCGATATTTATCAGCGATATAATATCCAGAACCACCATTCTCTCCTCCGCCACTTGTCTTTGCAACAACTACCCTTTCTCCTTTTTGAACAAGTTGATTGGCATCAACAGAAACTTGTCCGCCATGCTTGATCGTAATTTCTTTTCCATTATCTTTTCCGCTCGTAATAATCAACTTCACAATTTGAAATTTCTGTTTCATGCCGTCGGTATCTTCTTCACCTTGCTGGACAATATCTTCAACCGTCGCCGCAAAAAAATCTTCAGGCGTGTAGAGTTGAGGAGGGAGCGCCTGGGTTTTATCTGGAGAAATAAT
>JBBIGU010000007.1:0-48062 GCA_037447365.1 Candidatus Peregrinibacteria bacterium
AATTCAGCAATAGAAATGCCACCCTGCATCGCATGCGGACTCACAAGGCGCGGAGTACGTTCAGACCCAGCAACAGCGTGCATCGTCTCAAGCGCTAAATCCCGTGAATGATCACTATCGTGAACTGACATAAACAGAGTAATAAGAGTCTTCTAAATCGCAGGGGTGATTTTTCATCCCGAGAGCTCATAGTAGCAAATTTTACGCATTTGAAAAGGTCTTTTGAACCCTTTTCTTACATCTCATAACGTCTATAAAATACCCGCTTCGCAGCTTCAATGACAACAAGGTATGTAAGAACAATGCCAATCAAAGATACGAGAATCGAAGCTGGAAGTGGTGTAAATCCAAAGAAACCGCCAATCGCTGTAAACGGAACAATCCAGCCAATAAGTACAACCAAAAGGGTCGTAAAGAACAAATATCGGCTTGGTGAGCTCTGAATAAAGGGAATCTTTCGAGTGCGAATCATATAAATAACCATTGTCTGGGTAGCCAGAGACTCAAGGAACCAACCAGTCTGGAATGTTCCAGCCGAAGCGTCATACACCATATACAACACATAAAACGTTACAAAATCGAAGAACGAGCTGATCGGACCAAAGATGTACATGAAATGCTTAATAAAGGTCATATTCCACCTCTTTGGCTGACGAATAAATTCATCATCGACACTATCCGATGGAATCGTAATCTGAGAAAAATCATACAAAAAGTTATTAAACAAAATCTGGATCGGAAGCATCGGAAGGTACGGAAGAAACAACACGGCACCAAGGACGCTAAACATATTTCCAAAATTTGAACTCACACCCATCATGATGTACTTCATCGTATTACCAAATGTCTTGCGACCTTCCAGAACACCATCCAAAAGCTCTCGCAAACTCTTGTGGGTCAAAATAATTTCCGCAGAATCTTTCGCAATGTCTGTCGCATTATTGACCGAAATTCCAACATCCGCTGTCTTCAAAGAAGGTGCATCATTAATACCATCACCCATATACCCAACCACATTACCATTCGCTTTAAGCGCAAGAATAACACGATTTTTTTGATCAGGTGAAAATCTCGCAAAGATCGTCGTCTTTTGGACAGCAACACGCAGCGCATCATCAGTCATCGCATCAAGATCATATCCAAGCATAATCCCCTTCACCGGCAAGCCAACATCTCTGGCAATCTTTTCTGTTACAAGTTCACTATCACCGGTAATAATCTTGATCTCAAGCCCCATCTTTTCAAGATCCACAAGTACTTCTTTGACATCTTTTTTTGCCGGATCAAGAAAGGCTACAAACCCAATAAGTTCAAGATCTTTTTCATCTTCCTTGCTATAAGCAACATGGGCTTCACGTTTTTCAATTTTGCGAATTGCCACAGCAAGCACGCGATATCCATCACGGCTAAATGTATCGTATTGATTAAGAATGACAGCACGAGACTCCTGATCAAGTTCAATCAAACTCCCCTCTTTCTCGTAAGAGATGGAAGAATTCATTACATCTTCTGGCGCTCCCTTGGTAATAATAAATCGCTCACGTTCGCCATTGTTACCATCTCTTTCTACGACAATACTCATCTTGCGTCGCACAAAATCAAAAGGTATTTCATCGACTTTTACATATCCATTGGCGCTAAGGTGATCGCCCTTATGTTCATATTCCAACACCGCATCATCCATTGGATTTCGAACTCCCGTCTGATACAAACTATTCAAATACGCGTGCAACAAAACACTTTCGGAATCCTGTCCAAAAACATCAGTATACTTTACAAGAGTAATTTTATCCTGCGTTAACGTTCCCGTTTTATCCGTACACAAAATATTCATACTTCCAAAATTTGGGATCGCCACAAGCTTTTTTACAATAACACTCTTCGATGCCATCTGCATCGATCCCCTACCCATCGTGACTGACATAATCATTGGAAGAAGTTCCGGGGTCAAACCAACAGCAACAGCCACGGAAAAAGTAAACGCCTCAAAAAGATCATGTTTTACAAACACATTGAAAAAGAAAATAAACACGACAAAAAACATCGTGATTTTCATAATCATCGTGCTGAAATTTTTCACACCAAGGGTAAACTCACTATCAAGTGTCGGTCCAACAAGTGTCTTGGCAATTTTTCCAAACTCAGTATGAATACCGGTTTTTAGAACGATCGCCTTCGCCGAACCGGTCACAACACTCGTCCCAAAGAAAACCACATTTGTGAGATCTCCAAGCGATAACTTCTCACCTTTCAAAGAACAGGCAGTCTTTTCCGAAGGAAACGACTCGCCCGTAAGTGACGATTGATTTACAAAGAAATCATGTGCAGAAATAATTCGAGCATCAGCAGGAACAAGTTTTCCAGAAACCAAAGAAATAATATCACCAGGAACAAGTTCACGAACAAAAACCTCTTTTTCAACTCCATTACGAATCACTGTTGCACGTGTTGCAACTTTTTCCTTTAGCTCCTCTGCAGCCTTACCTGCCTGATACTCCTGAAAGAAGTTCAAAACAGTGCTGAACAACACAATAAGCACAATAAGTGTTGCATTAACAATTTCTCCAAGCGCAAAAGAAACACCCGCCGCAAAAAGCAAAATTAAAACAAGTGGATCTTTAAAGTTCAGTAAAAACTCCAAAAGAACATGTGATTTCTGCTCTTCGGAAAGAATATTCGGTCCATACGTACGTAAACGCTTATGAATGTCATCATCATGCAAGCCCTGCTCAGTAGAAGCTAGTTCCTTCAGAATTGTTGCTATCTCTAAACGAGCATAAAAAGCGAGAGGCGTCGTAGGGTCGATCATAATGGGAAGAATGAGGTGATCACAGTATACAACAAAACAACAAACTACTACAGTTCGCGCAGCAAGAACACCATTAAAAAAAGCTCACCAAGTGAGGGGTGGGCTTTTTATTTCTCCAGTAATGTCGTCTCCGCCCAATACTAACACCCCGCAATGGCAAGGTGGGGGATCGCACGAGTTCACCACAGTGATCTCGAATATAAACTTCCCTTAAGTTAGTGATGGAGAGAGTATTAAAGACTTCAACGAACATTCGAGAGGCATCCTCATAGTAGCAAAAATACACACGACGTAAAGTGTCATTATAAGAGGAAAATAACACACTACTATCAGTGGTTTTCATGCGGCTATACATACTACATTTCGTAGCCACGCTCAAAAAAAACAGAACAGCAAAAACAATAGAATATTCGTCAACAAAACATTAGCTCTCTACGAAGCCATTCACATCTATCCACCCAAGAAAAACACACTTTTCACGAGAATAAAAATTCGGAAGACCGTTAATTGAATCAATGATGAACCAAAAATCGATGATAAAACTAAATAATCAAAGAGGACAAAAAGAATGACATAAAAAAGTCCCCTATCTAAATAGTGCTGATACACTCTTTCCCATCGTCTCGGAATAAACAAACCAATAACCTTTGATCCATCAAATGGTGGAAATGGAAGAAGGTTAAAAATTCCCAACACAAGATTAATATCAAGAATAGTTTCAAAAAGTGCCGAGGACCAACTTGGTAAAAAACCGTACACATCTTTCAAAAACAGTGCCAGCGCAAAGGCCATCAAGAAATTCGACAAGGGCCCAGCCAGAGAAACAACAGCCGCATCACGCAAAGGAACCTTGAAATATTGCGGATTGACCTGCACCGGCTTCCCCCATCCAAACCGAAAAAGAATCAACATCATCGTCCCAACAACATCTAGATGTGCCAAAGGATTAAGCGTCAATCTCCCCTGAATTCGAGGAGTAGGATCCCCTAACTTATCAGCCAAATACGCATGACTAAACTCGTGAATGGTCGTAGCTACAACTAAGCCGATAATGAGGTACAAAATCTCCATACGAAGCGTATTCTACCACAAAGAAATCAGGAAGCACCTGTTGAATTTACAAAGGAAAACTGGTAAAACTAGCGAGCACCAAACAAGGAGGGGTCGCATAGAGGCCTAGTGCGCAACATTGGAAATGTTGTATACCGCAAGGTATCGGGAGTTCGAATCTCCCCCCCTCCGCCATTCCAAAAACAATCACCTCGTTGCAAGATTACTCAGGCTTAACGCTTGGTCGAAGAGGTCGAGCATCAGCATACTTTAAGAGTTTTGCAGCAAAAGCATCTTTATCAACTTGTGATCCAAGATCACCAAACGACACAGATCCAAGGCTTAATTTAATAAGCCGAGATTTTGGATCACTACTTTCCGTAGAAGCAACATAAAGATCTACATATTTTTCTGCAGGATGAGAATATACGTAAATAACCTCGCCACCCTTTTTATAAAAAGCATATTGTGCATCAGAGAAATCAACTCCATTTTCACCACCAATGCGCTGAGAGCCTGTTATTCGATGAGAATCAACACTCGCATTAACGGTATGTAGATACTGTTCCGATCCAAAGAATGAATCGAGCTGAGCAGCAACATTTTCATTAACCTTTTCACGACCTAATTCACGAGATTTCTTATATCCATCAAGAATCTTTTCAGCGGCAGCGCGGAATGCCTGCTCGCCATCCTTAAGCGTAGAAAACATTGGAGAATTGCGAACTGGACGATCCATCAGCGAATATCGAATACTATCCGCATCTCGAACAACTCGGAAATACACAGATCGCTTACTTCCATTACCAACATCGATAGACATTGCAAATACTGGATTGCCAAGCTGATCTTTTCCCTTAGTAACAGTAATAGGAAATCCGTATTTTTCTCGATACTCTGCAGTCGCAACTTCAACGACCTTTTCTGCGGAAGCTTCTGCATCCTCAAGAGATTCTTTTGGTTTTTCCGGAAGTTTTACTTGAGGAGGAACAACTTCTGGAGTTTTTTTCTGATCTAACTGAGAGAAACGACTCTTTGGAGCATTTCCAGAAGCTACGCGCAAATCATAAAGAATTTTTGTAGGATCGGCGCCATCGGGAATCATCGCCTTTGCTCGTTTAAAAGCGAGAAGAAGATTAAACACTCCATGAGCACCATAGATCGTATCAGCCCCGAACTTATTATCAAGACTTTCCTTAAATTCAACAGGATCAAACGTTGCTTTCGTAGCTCCAACACTCAATCGCTGAAGAGCATCCATGACATTCACAGCATCGCCATTTTTCATGGAAGTAAAATTGCTAACAACAAGACACTTTGTATTGAGGGCATCAAGCTCTTTCGCTAACTCAGACCACTCCTTCCACTCATCTGCGGAACGTTCTTTCGAAGCATCATATGGAGCAGCACTCACGCCACCAACCGTACGACCCTCAAATTTAATATCAACTTTTGGAAGTCCTTCTTTTGCAGCCTTATCAACCTGACCAAGCTTATGGCCCTCATAACGCTTAATACGTTTATACTGCTTCTCTCGTTCAACCTCTGAGCGAACATCAAGACGGCACTTCACGGCACTTTTCAATGTATCGGCACGCTTTTCTCGTCCAGTTTCTTTTGCATCTCTTGAAGGAGGAGCGCTTTCAGGTGTTGGTCGATGAGCCTCAGGACCACCACGAAAAATAAACCTCTTCTCTACAAGCGAGAAAGCAAGGGACGAACGAAATGCATGAAGAAACGTTTTCATATGTTTTATTTTTATTTAACAATAATATTATAACATAATTGAAGACAAAGCACAAATCTACATAAAAAATAATAAAAATTTATATATTTCAGCTTACAGGCATGATAAAATATACCTATGAAAAACATCAAACTCTTAGTTTTAGGAATTCTTATTTTCAGCTTTGCACAACCAGTATATGGCGTCCAGGTAAATATGCATGCCACTCTCATAGAACCAGGAAAAAGCATTATTCCGGAGACAAGCAATCTAACTCCGATCATTTCATATACCACAACACCAAGTGGTAAAGATGAAACAGAAGTTCAATTCTTCGGACGTACGATGAACGCCGATTATTCATTCACATTAAGAGGAGAAGGAGTGGGAACAAAGGTATCTCTACCTTCAGGGCTGACCGTAACGGCACCTCTCTGGAACGGAATGATGGAAATCACCTACACCACGGTAGTACCGCCAGTAATGACAGAAATAGGATCCGGAAAAGGAGTTTCTGTACGATTTGTCGGAACAAATGAAGTCATAAAACTTGATAGTACAGCAGTGATAGCAATTCCATACATCAATTTTAGCAGCGTAGCAAATCCCATTGTCCAAGGCACAGACTCAACGAATACCGTCTATAACCTCAATACATGCAACAACGCACAGTACATTGACGGCAATCTCGGAGATCCAAATAACTACTCACTGCATACATATTTTTTGACCGGTCCAGAACAGTGCTACAAATACGACAATAACAATGTATATATAGCAACAAATCATTTTTCGACATTCATGGCAGGAGTCCCAGCACCACCAGCTCCTACCCCAGACCCTACCCCAACTCCAGATCCAACACCTAGACAAAACAATAACAGCAGTGGAGGAGGAGGCTTCTCATCTTCTTCCCCGATTTCTTCAAGTTCTTCTTTTGGCTCAAACAACAAATGCTCATTTCAAATAGTAAAAACAAAAAAAATTTATAATGATGTACAGCTCGATACATGGTATTCCGCAGCTATTACACGCATGACCGATATTGGAATTTTAAAAAAAGTAAAAAAAACTTTTCAACCATCAGGAAAATTACGACGCCGCGAAGCACTCGTGCTAATTATGGACGCCTTTGATATTAAGCCGGAAAGCAGTAAAACAGGCAATACATGGATTGAATATCTCAATAAAGCAAAGGAGACAGGAATCATCATACCAGAAAAACCATCTTTGGCTCCACTCGGCATCATAAATAGGGCTGAGGCAATTGCACTCATTATGCGCGCCGGAAAAGCAAATTTTACAGAATATCAAAACGCTCAGGTAGTAGCAAAAATCTATCAGGATGTTTTAAAAAATCACTGGTACTTTCCTTATGTCATGAAGGCATCTGATCTCTGCATCATAGCAAAAGACAAAAAAATATTCTCTCCAAAAAAAGCAGTCTCTCGAGCAGAATTTATTGTGATGCTCGACCGCGCCATGCAAAGATTAAAACCATAAGAAAAATAATAGCCAGAGTGGTAAAAATAAAAAAATCTTTATTATTATGTGAAGGAGGGACCTCGTTTACTTTAATCTCATTAGGTAAATCAGATAAAATCACAGGCGTTAAGGAAGGCTGAAGAGGTAACGAATCAGAAGGTAATGTTATCGATTTGGAACCTGATGAATCTAAAGGTGAAATGCCTACATATGGTGTATTTGACACATTACCACTTGTATTTTGTACAGGGGGTACTGACGAACTTGGCTGAACAGAGGAAGCAGGAGATGGCAACCAATTATCATCTTTCGGAGCCTTGTTTGGAATATTGATGGCGCTTGTAGCGCCAGCATTTACTGTATTTACAATACTGGTATTTGCATTATTATTTATTTTTTTTACCGTATTTGCATCCACACCTCCTGTTACGGTAATCACCATACGAATCCCTACTCCACTCGTAATTTTGATTCCGCCCCGAACCACATCATCATTAACACCCTCAAACACAATACTCCCGCGATAGACACCATTGACAGCATCAGCGGGTACAGCAATCTGAAAATTATAGGCATATACAGCGCGAGGAGCCAGGGTAAGGATAAGGGGAGATCCAACCCACCGAGAAAAAATCGAATCCTTGTCATAAATTTTCGGGCTGTATATACCATCTGAAGCCTTAGACATATCCACCGGAAACACAGATACTTTCATCTGATCATCTAAATTTTCAAGAAAAATATGCTCTTCAAGCACACTTCCTGCCTTAATAGAGTGTTCAATAAAACTTCTATTTCCTTCCAGCCTCACGCCATACGCAGCATGGACAATAAAAGGATGAAAACCTAAAGAAAAAAATAAATCAAGAAAAACAAAAATATAGAAAAACCGCCAGAAATTATTTCTGGCGGTTTTGTACAATCTATACAATAGCAAATTATTTCTTACGATAGAAAAGGTAACCAAGAGAAATAACTAAGAGGACTACGAGCAATATAGCAGCGTTACGCATAGTGCCATCCAAAGAACCAGCCGTTGACTGCGATGCATCAGCATTCTTAATACCCGGATTATCGGTAACTTTCAAGGAAACAACCATAGCTACCTCACTGGTAATGGCGATATTTCCGCCCGCCTTATCAGCACCCAACGCTTTTACTTTCTTTTGATTAGCAGCCGGCTGAAGTCGAGCCACAACTTTACCCTTATATACTTTTTCCTTCGCAGCATCGGCAGGAATATTGACGAAAAATTTAACAGGACGAATCTGACCAGGATCCAAAGTTACATATCGATCACTCAAAGATGCCCAAGACTTAAAACCAAGAGCAGCTGAAGAATCAACACCTTCGAGATCGGCAAAATATACTTCAAAATCAGCCTTCTGAGATCCAAGATTTTGAACAAAAAACTGATCTTCAAGACTTGCTCCAGGCTTAGCCTCATAGCTCATGGCTTGATTATCAGGAGAAGGAGACAAGCCAACGCTTGGCTCGGACTTAGCAAATACGGCAACAAAAGACATGGTACTCACAAATGTAATGAGTGCCAAAGAAAAAATCCTTTTCATAGAGTGGGGTAAAAAATAAAAAAAGAATATTAATTCCTAGATGCACCAATCTTACGCCTTTCTTGAATAATAAGCAATAGCCCAATAAAAAAAGTAATGCCAAAAATAGCATATGTCATAAATCGAAGATCATTCACTGTAGGAGAAAGATTTTTTTTTGTACGTACAGGCATATGAGGATCATCAGTAACTTTAAGATAAACACCCACGCCAATCTTTCGCCCTACTTTTGTAAAAAAAGTATTACCATTGGCATCGGTAACACGAACGGGAGGATCACCATCTCGAGGAGGTTCATGGACAAAAATAACACCTTGATAATCACCCTTTTCAGCATCAGAAGGAACGGTAAGTGTAAATTTTACCGTCTGATTCGGACCCGGAGGAAAATCAAAAGATGGCTTTTCAATCTTAATCCACTGAGAAAGATACTGCTTTTCAGGAGGCAACTTGCTATCACCCTCATTTTTATCTTCAGGATAGAGCTTCACGGAAGCAACCTGAGTACCAGTATGAGAAATAAGGATCTCATCCTCAAAGCTATCCCCAGGCTTTAATTCATACACGAACTTATCGGGACGCACCGAATTTTGATAAACAACACCTATACCCAACTCACCATCGGATATTGCGAAAGATGAAAAAGGTACAAAAACTCCAGCAACAGCAGTAAGAAAAAAAACAGAGAAAAGATGAAGTAAACTACGGAGCTGGCGGAATGGTATTTTGTGAAGACGCATCTTGGGGAGGTAAAGGTGACATAGAAGATGAGGACGATACAGGAATCGAAGGCTGCTGTGGTTGTAACGGTTGTAACGGCAGATTTTGAACCGATGGAGCAGAAAGAATCAGAGCCGATCTCCTCCTATGAATATAATAAGCAATTACAGCAATAAGAATAAGAAAGATAAGAATAGCAACAGCAATCTGCGGCAAAGTTGGATAAATAACAACTTTCGCATCACGAACCTCCACTTTATCTCCATATGCAACTTTAAAATGAAGATTATAGATACCCATCTTCTGATAATTCCATTGGACAAGCATGGTTGTGATTCCTCCAGGAAGAATTTCGTATGTTGCCGCAAGTGGAAGTTGATCAGATGGAACGGTACCAAACACGCTATCAATCGTCGTAGTAATTCTCGGCTTTACACTAACATTTCCAGTATTCTCGACGGCAATATTAAAAATATAAGGATTCTCTCCGGTCATTTTGAGTTCTTTAATCTTGGCACTCATCACTTCCTTACCACTCACTTTGAGAGCTATACGGACAGCAACTGCACTAGAAATCTTGATTTTAGCACCCGCCTTACCAAGCTGCTGTTTTGATTGTTGGGTAGCCGCTTCTTCGGGACGAATAGTCTCAACCATGAGAAAAAGAGCATGATCACCCGGAGTAGCATTACCAGGAACATGAAGAGCAAAAGGAACATCCTGAACACCACCTTTAACAACAGGTACCTTTTCTTGAGAAAAAGATATCCATGCTGACTCCGGCCCAGGTTTTTTTCGAGATAGTGGACTAGGAGGGGCAGTATTCGGATCAGAACCAAGAGCGTAAACATCAGCAATGAGGTCTTCATCAGAATTTTGATTTTGAAGACGAAGAATGCCCTTCACCTCCGAATCAGGATCGACTGAAAAAGAAAAAATAGATGCCTGTTCTCCATCAGGAGTATCCTGAACCGGAATAGCTCCAATTCCCAGAGGATATTTATTAACAGGAGAGTCACTTTGTGAGGTTTGTGCAGGATCACCAAGTACCGATGTTATCACCTGCTCAGACTGAAACTGACCACGAAGAAAAACAAAGACAAAAAGAGCAAGAGCAGAGAGAATAAGAGTACTTTTTTTCATAGAAACAAGAATAAAGAGAATTTTAGACCAAATAGATTATAGCATAAAAACGCATACAAAAAAAGAGCTCCTCTTTAGAGGAGCTCTTTAGTCAAGCTAGAAATTTCTCTCTATGCTTATTGTAAATTGAAGGTCATAGCTGAATTATAGGATCCCTGAATAGCATTACCATGAACCGGCTGTGCAAGAGCAAGGTTGTAAGTATATGTACCAGCACCTGTACCAGATGGAGCATTAACATCTGTTCGATATGTCGAAATAGTATATGCAGTACCACCTGATGTTGGAGTAGTCATACCATAATCAGAAAATCCGCTACCGGCAGCAAGAGTACTTGCAGTTCCAGTAAAGTATGTTGAAACCGGGAAGTAGTCAACCGACATACGAATATAATCATTGATTGCCCAAGTTCCAGCGAAGGTAACTGTAAGGCCACTACCCGTAGGAGTATAAGCACCTGCAGCAACAGCCTGAGCTGTTACAGTCGGAGCACCAGGGAATGCAGTAGTAGGATCCCAAACGGAAACTTCAGTAGGAACACCTGCAGAAGCGTTAGTAACTTTCAAAACGATAGCTCCACATGGAACAACGCCTGTAGCTGTCCAAGTACCCTGACAAGTAGCGCCAGAATACTCACCGGAAATAGTTGCAGTTCCAGAACCACTGATATACTTCTTGACACTTGCGCCATCAAGATTGAAATTCTGGTCAACTCGAGACTGAGCAACCCAACCAGCAGCACTACCACGATTATCAGAGATACTGATACCGGTAAGAGAACCTGTCAAACCAGTCGCAGAATAAGCTGTTGAAACTGTACCGGAAAGAGAGATGGCTCCAGGAAGAGACTGTGAACCAAGAGAACCGACCGCGAGAGTACCGCTAGCACTTGTAGCACCAGCAATGCCAGAAGAGAGAACATTTGTGAGAAGCATTGCTGTGCTGGCGAGCGCAACAAGCTTTTGTGAGAGCTTCATATTTGTTTTAGTTAAAATATAAATATGATGTAGTGAGGGTCTATACTCAATATAACTTCAGCCGTTTATATCAAGTATGTATACAGTATAACAGAGATTTGTATATTAGTCAAATGTCGATTTTATGTCATAATTACATAGAGTATATTCGCAATGCACGTCTCGGTTTGTGCTCAGAGTATTTTCCATGTTTTAATGAAACACGATGAAAAATTTCTCAAAAGCTATTCTACTCATATCCATACTTCTGGGGAATAATCTTACTTCACCAGGAATAGCATACGCAAATCTCTCAGTAACAGTAGCTCAATCAAGCATTAATCTAGGAAGCGTAACTATTGGAAACGGTAATAGTTTTCACGGTTCCCTGGGGCTCATCACCGTAGGCGACGATAGACCGGGAAGTCCGGGATGGACACTCGTTGCTGCGGCTTCACATATGACGATGATTCGCCCATCCATGAGAATAGTGGGGAGCGCCGGCGGAGTAACATCGGTCGGAGTATATGACGGAATGTTGGGAGTACAAGCACCTGCAGCAACATACATTATTACAATTAACCAAGCAGGATCGGTAGGTACAGCAACTTTTAATGTATCGGGGGTAGAGACGATGAGCAACGTAACTACGGGAAGCTTTGTAGCGATTGGCACGAAGGGAGTTCGAGCAGATTTCGACGTAGGAAATTATTCAGTTGGAGACCAATGGATGATCATGGCCGATACCCTTCCCTATACAAGCATGAGCATAGCCCCCGGAAGTGTAACGGTAAACTCAGGAAGTGGAACAGGAGTGAGTGCAGGAAGTACAGGGGCTTTCAGTGGCACAGGATCACAATCGGACACCAAGGTTCTTATGCAGGCAACAAGCGGAAACGGAACTGGGAACTACTCAATAACACCAGATCTTTTTGTGGATATCCATCCAGGATCTATGGCTGGAACTTACACGGGAGACATTTTGTTTACCGTAAGCTAAATAATGAATACATACTACAAGACTATTTCAATAAGTATTGTTTTCATATTATCTATATCGACAATACTCTCAACACCGCTCGCTCAAGGCACAGAACATAAAAATAGTAGTTACGATAGGAATGGGTGGCTTTCAGCCAATGGCATATCAGCCAAACCTTCGAAGCAACGAACATGGTTTTTATATAAATTAAAACCTGGTTCAAAAACTCAAGACTCTATTGAGCTCTGGAATCAAAGAAAAAAACCAATTCGGGTAGTCATCGAACCACAAGACGCTCGATTAACGAATGGAGCTTTTTCTCTACTACAAGAAAGAGATCAGGGATTGTGGTTCAATAAGTGGATAACACCCATGCAAACCACACTAACCATCAACCCGCAGGAAAAAAAAACAATTCGATTTTGGATATCCATTCCAAACAACGCACATCAAAGAGATTATTGGGGTGGAATCACGGCACGAGAATTGGTTGATCAAGGATCGGCATGGCGGGTAGGCGTTAGAACACTTATTCGTGTACGAAAAAACTCATCATCCGTTAACGAATACTTGCCGCAGGCAAAGGAGTCAACTTTATACTATCCTGAGTTGACGTTGTGGTTTCAACAGTTTTCCTGGAAAGCTTTCTTAAAGCCCTTTTTTCCGCGAGCCTTTTAGCAAGGGATGGTGTTTCCTCTACTCTCTTCGATTCAACTTTTACTGAATCAGTCTTGATCGGCTCTTGCGTAGGAGATTCCACTTTTGCGGATTCGGTTGTTTGTGTTTGTGTTTGGGATTGTGTTTGTGTTTGGGATTGAATTTGACTTTCAGTCTCTAGTTTTTGAGCCTCCGCTTTTTCAGCTTCTTGATTTTCAGTACGATAAAGATTTACAGCATTTCCAGCCGCACTAAGCGTTTCAAAATCTTGAGAATCTTTCACTAAATCAACAAGCTCCTCCCAGCGGACAGAATAGTATTTATAGGCTTGTTGAAGAGAAGAAAGGCGGCGAAGATACTCATCCTTTTGTTGTTTAAATATAACAACTTCACGCGATTCAGCCAACTGAATAAGATTATGATCTTGCTGACATGACTCTAAATTCTCATAACGATTATCAGGAACAATATCGCGAGTACGACATACATTTCTACTTATCATAACGCAAGCATTCTCTACATCGCTATACATAAAATACGTCGTTGAAATACAGCGACCATGTGAAATTTGTGTCCCCTGCTCTTTATAAATAAAATCGAGAGCATTTTCCAAAGCAACAGTATTTTGCTGAAGATTGCTCGTCATCTCTTTTATGATATTTGTAATAATTTCAAGAAGACTACTGCCCCCCTTTTTTTCTTCTTTTCCGACATCGTCTTTGTTGGTGCCATCACTAATAATATGCATCTGCACAAGAAGATCAGGGATATTGCGTAAGGCGCCGATGGCATCAAGAATTTTTTTATTGAGCTGTGGTTGTTTTTTTGCATCTTCAAGAAAAAGGGCAGGAGCTTTTTGAGATGAATTGTGTTTCTCATCCTCTTTTTTGTTTTCGCCTATCTTCGGAGCAGAAGCATCAACGCTTGCCGATGACGCATCTGCGGGTGGAACTGTGGTTTGAGTGGCTTCTTGGGTAGCTTGAGAAGCCTGAGGAACTGAAGAATCTTTGGAATCTTTCAAATCCTTAGAGTCTTTTGAGCCTTGCGAATCAGCCGTAGCAACATCAGAACTCTGAACAGGAGAAGGAGCAGAAGCATCAACGCTTGCCGATGACGCATCTGCGGGTGGAACTGTGGTTTGAGTGGCTTCTTGGGTAGCTTGAGAAGCCTGAGGAGCTGAAGAGCTTTGACCGGTCTCAGTGCTCGCTAAAACATCAGCCTTCAAGTGATATGCGTTACCGTCACCTAAATACGCCAAGGAAATACCGGCGTTAAAACCGATGAAAATCGTAAGGAAAAAAGCAGATAATGGGGATAGTTTTTGCATATCCGAACATTATACCATTTTTTTCACATTATAACAAACGCATTTAAGCTACCCAAAAGGCAGTTTTACAATCGACTACTTCGCTTTCGGTCATTCTCGGTCAAGCCCTTCTTTCGAAGACGAATCGACTTTGGAGTGATCTCAACAAGCTCATCATTTTCAATATATTCGAGAGCCTGTTCCAAGTTCATACTCTGTGGCGGAACGAGCTTAACGGCCTCATCAGTACCAGACGCACGCATGTTCGTAAGTTTCTTTTCCTTGCATGGATTGACTGTAAGGTCATTATCACGTGAGTGTTCACCAATAATCATACCTTCATAAATATCAACACCAGCGTCCAGGAACATCTTTCCACGCTCCTGCAAATTCCAGAGAGCATATGCAACCGTCTTTCCAGTATCTCCAGAAATCATCACACCATTTTGTCGGTGCTGAATATCGCCCTTATATGGCTGATACTCATAATAACTATGGTCCATAATACCTTCACCTCGCGTATCCATGATAAATTCCGATCGGAAACCAAGAAGACCTCGTGTTGGAACATAATATTCGAGACGAGTGTGGGCATTCTCCGATTGCATATTAACCATCTCCCCTTTTCGCTTACCTAAACGCTCAATAACAACACCGGCATAATTATCTGGAACATCAATCATGACGTATTCAATAGGCTCATATTTCTGACCGTCGATCATTTTCATAATAACTTCTGGTCGTGAAACTTGAACTTCATATCCTTCACGTCGCATATTTTCGAGAAGCACAGAGAGATGAAGTTCACCTCGTCCAGCAACGGTAAATCCATCTGTTCCCTCAAGGGCTGTAACCCTGAGACCAACATTCGTCTGAAGTTCTCGATCCAATCGTTCACGAATATGTCGTGTCGTCACAAATTTTCCTTCCTTACCAGCAAACGGAGAGTTATTAACCAAGAAATTCATCTCAAGTGTTGGCTCATCAATCTCAATGAGTGGCATTGGAGAAGGATTTTCTGGATCAGTAATCGTTTCACCGATAGTAATATCGGAAACACCCGCAACCGCACAAAGATCACCACACTCAACACGATCAACTTCTACCTGTTTTACGCCCTGATAAACATATAATTTTGTAAGTCGAGCAGACGTGATGGATCCATCGCGTCGAGAAACAACGACCTGCTTATTTTTTTCGAGTGTTCCGCTAAACACACGGCCGATAGCAATTCGTCCAACATAATCATCATACGCAAGATTAGAAACCTGCATCTGAAGAGTTTTATCACCATTTGCTGGATACAAAGGAACGTGCTTCATGATCGTCTCAAAAAGCGGCGTAAGGTCGGTACTTGTCGTATCTTCGAGAGAAAGTTTAGCGAGACCTTGTCGTCCAATCGTATAAACAATCGGAAAGTCGAGCTGCTGATCGTTAGCACCAAGAGCCACGAAAAGGTCAAAGACCATGTCGATAACTTTGTGTGCTCGCTGATCGGCACGATCAATTTTGTTGATAACCACAATTGGTCGGAGGCCAAGAGCGAGAGACTTTTTCAAAACGAACTTTGTCTGTGGCATTGGTCCTTCCTTCGCATCAACGAGGAGAAGAACGCAGTCTACCGTCTTCAAAACACGCTCAACTTCAGAACCGAAGTCGGCATGGCCCGGAGTATCCACGATATTGATTTTGACACCGTTGTAGTGAATTGAGCAGTTCTTCGCAGAGATAGTAATACCTCGTTCTCGTTCAAGTGGGTTACTATCCATGACACAATCCGTCACCTCTTCATTCTCACGAAAAGCACCTCCCTGCTTCAAAAGATGGTCAGTAAGGGTCGTTTTTCCGTGGTCAACGTGCGCAATAATAGCAATGTTCAAAATCTTCTCCATAGTGGTTTGGGGTTGCGAGGCTTAACTAAGCCCTATATAAGCTCGGAGATTATACAGACAAAAGCTAAAAAAGCAAATATGGATGGGAGGGCCTCCTTTTAGGGAAAGCAGCTTCAAAGATTCCCCCTTCACCCATCGGCTCTCCCGTGGCATACTATCGCGCGCAACAAGACAACGACCACACGGAGAGGTGCGTGAGTGGTTGAAACGAGTACTCTCGAAAAGTACCAGGGTCGCAAGATCCTCGAGGGTTCGAATCCCTCCCTCTCCGCCAGTGATCTGATCACCAAAAATTATCTCAACATTGGGCGAATAAAAACGCTAGGTTTTTGATGTAACGAAATTGATAACTTTCGACGGAACAAAAATGGTTCTCGCAACATCTGCATCACCAATCGCCCGTCTAACGGAATCAAGACTCTGAGCCTGAAGAGAGACGACTTCCTGATCTCGAGCAGTTTGAGGATCGAGTTCAAGAGTACCACGAAGTTTTCCATTGACCTGAACCGCCATCGTAACAACTTTGAGTGCAGCCATCGTTTCATCATACTGTGGCCATTCGCTACGATGAACACTATAGTCGTTCTGTAAAATAGTATTCCATACTTCTTCGGCCATCATTGGAGCAATTGGTGCCATAAGCTGACAAAGAATTTCTGCCAATTGACGAGGAATGCTTGGTAATTTCATGAGCATATTCGTCAAAATCATCAACTTGGAAATAGCAGTATTAAATTTAAACTGTTCAATATCTTGAGTGACGCCGCGAATAATAAGCTGCACTTCGCCTTGAGTAGCGGGATCAACCTCGGCAGTATCATCCACTTTATTGAATACCGTCCAAGTACGATCAAGCCAATTTTTAACGCCTTGCATACCCTTAGTACTCCATGGTTTGGTCTTTTCAAATGGACCAAGGAACATTTCGGCAGCACGAAGAACATCAACACCGTGCTCATCAATAACAGTATCAACTGGAACAACATTGCCAACGGATTTGGACATTTTCTGTCCATCTTCTCCAAGAATCATTCCTTGATTTCGAAGTTGCTGAAAAGGCTCTTTCGTTGGAACAGCTCCAACATCATACAAAACTTTATGCCAAAAACGAGCATATAATAAATGCAATACGGCATGCTCTGTACCTCCGACATAAAGGTCAACAGGAAGCCATTGTTTTAATTTTTCTGGATCAGCAAGAGCTTGATCATTTTTAGGATCAATAAATCGAAGATAATACCAACAACTACCAGCCCAGTTTGGCATCGTATTAGTTTCACGACGTCCACCATTAGGAAGATTTACCCAATCTTCTGCCTTGCTTAATACTGGTTGCGGATTAGAACCCTTAATCGGATTAAAATCCTTCATATCAGGAAGAAGAAGTGGAAGTTCACTTTCATCAACAAGAGCAATAGAACCATCTGGCCTATGAATAATTGGGAATGGTTCACCCCAATAACGCTGACGACTAAATACCCAATCTCGTAATTTATAGTTCACTTTTCGTTCACCAAAACCCTGTTCTTCGGCGAAATCCATAATGCGAGTACGAGCCTCTTTAGCAGTCATGCCAGTGAGAAAATGTGAGTTCTGCAAAACGCCAGCATCAGGATCTTCATCAACACCATGTGGAAAAATATCAACAACAGAAAGGCCATATGCAGCAGCAAAATCCTTATCTCGCTGATCAGCGCTTGGAACACCCATAACAGCACCTGTACCATAATGACCGAGAACATAATCCCCGATCCACACTTGAACATTCTCGCCAGTAAGAGGATTTTTAACATAGGCACCCGTAAAGACACCTGTTTTCTGCTGATCCTCTCGCTGTCGATCCATATCTTGCTTATTACGCGCCTGATCAGCGTAAGCCCGAACGGCCTCGCGTTGCTCGGCCGTCGTAATTTTCTGAACAAGTGGATGCTCAGGGGCTAAAACGACATATGTAACACCAGCCAAGGTTTCTGGACGTGTAGTATACACATCAATTTTAGCATCCGAACCATCCTCGCCCTTCAACCCATCAATTGGAAAACTCATCTGCAACCCTTCACTTCGACCAATCCAATTACGTTGCATCTCTTTCACGCCATCTGGCCAATCAACAAGATTGAGATCCTCGAGTAAGCGATCAGCATAGTCGGTAATTTTCAAAACCCATTGTTTCAAAGGTTTTCGTTCAACAGGAAAACCGCCTCGCTCAGACACACCATTAACAACTTCTTCATTCGACAACACAGTGCCAAGTTCAGGGCACCAGTTAACAACTGAATCTTCCATGTATGCTAAACCTTTTTCATACAACTTGGTAAAAATCCACTGGGTCCATTTGTAATAACCCGGATCAGTAGTAGCAAGTTCTCGATCCCAATCATACGACAAGCCAATACGCTGCATAACAGCTCGAAAACTCGCTGAAGCTTGTGCAACAGCATTGCTTGGATGTTCACCTGTTTTAATCGCATGCTGCTCAGCTGGCAAACCGAAAGCATCCCACCCCATAGGATGAAGAACATTTTTTCCCTGCATGCGTCTCATACGTGAATAAGCATCAGTGCCCAAATACCCAGCCATATGGCCTACATGAAGGCCACTACCAGAAGGGTACGGGAACATATCAAGAACATATTCATTGTCTGCTCGATCACCGCCCTCGTCTGCAGCAAAAAGTTTATCATCAACCCACTTCTTGGACCAATAAGGATCCCGACTGCGAAAATCATAAGAACCCTGCTGAGGTGTAGACACCGGTCGTGAAGGCGAAGCGTCAGACGAAGTATCAGGCGAACTGCCAGTTGATAATCGAACCATAGCACTATAGGTTAAGAATTAGGGAAAATTAAGCATGAGCACCAACGAATTCTGACATCGAAGCGGCGGCTGGAGGGGCAGAAGTATCAGACTGAACAACGCCACGATCAGAATCATCTCGACCCTGCGATCGAATATATTGTGCAAACATTGGCGCTGTAGTCTTGCCAACAGAGAATCTCATATAAGTACCCGAGGTCATACTGGTTTCAACACCGAGACAACCGGTAGCGTACAAAACATCTTTTGACGTAACTCCAGGTAATAATTTTACAAAAAGATAGAGGCCCAGTGGATTTTCCAAATCATCATCAACGATATGAGACTGGTCCGGATCAAAAATATGAGAAAAAGAACCATTGCCAAGTAAATACTGACGTAATCCTCGGCGTTCCTGTGCCCAGAATTCATGTAACGAACGTACGGCCGTTTCTTGATCGGCAGATGTATCGCAAAGTGCCTGAACCATAGCGCTACGGAAGTGTCCATTTCCAGCGGAGAGTGTCATATTAACATTCTGAACAGCATCAAACAGCTCAGAGTTAGTAGACATATACGTACCAATTCGTTCACCGCAAAGTCCATGTGTCTTGGAAAAACTTTCCACGATAATCACACGATCCATAATGGCAGGTGTATTAATAACTCCAGCAAAAAGTTCACGCGCCTTCTCAGGTGGAAGTGTTCGGACATAAACAGAATCAAGGATAATAATCGCCTGTGGATCACGTTCAATAATAGCATTGCAGGTCGCAAACAACTGGTCAGGAGTCATCTTTGTACCTGATGGATTACCAACAGGAGTAATATACCAAGTATTCTGTTTAGAACCAGTTTCTGGATTATTTCGAGCATAAAAATCAGCAACATCTTGAGGACCAAGATGTAATTTATTATCTTGAGATGTCGGAAGTCGTTCAAGATCAGCAACTTGTCCATTATTACTTCGTAGATTAAGAATTTGGCCCCATGTTCCAAAACTATTATCTGGATAAATAAAACGAGGTCTCATGCGTCGATCATAACTCGGAGCGGATTCAGAAGCCCTGGCGGCTTGAGGAGAACGACGACGATCAGGAACACGAGAGGTGATACCAGGAAGAGCATCAGCCTGGAGAGATCGTCTATCTTGTGCACGTTTGATCATGCCCGTGACAATATCATCAAGCGCACGCATACCTCCATTGGTAATACATGCATTCTTCGTCAACGCCTCAGGCATACCCGGAACATTGGAGAAACCATAGTGAGCGTCAAAGTACTGAATCATAGTCCGTCGAGCCTCTTCAAGACCCTTTGAAGCCAAATCATAACACGTTCCATGTTCTGCAAGATTGACCACATGCTGTTGATGTGCACGTCCATAAATATCTGCGATAACTGGCTTAACAAAAGGCGGAAGATCAACATCTCCGATAGACATCATTTGAATAAAATCGGGACGATCACCAAGAAGTTCCATAACACGATTAGCAACTCTTCCTCGCATAGTAGTGGCTCGAATTGCAGCACCCGCAAACTCCTTATTAATTTTCTCATCAGCAGCAACGCGCTCCCAAACACCCCGAACACGATCTTGTGTAGTAAGGTGTATTCCTCTCAACGCGTCTAACTCCAAAACGATACGATTCGCATGATCTGAAACAGTAGGATCAACGGGTCGTAGCGCTACTGACTCTCCAGGAGCATGAACTGAAGCCATAAGGGGGGAAGTTAAAGGGTAAAGAAGGACGAAGTATGGTCTACAATGAAAGATAAAGTCAAATAAAAGAAAGATGTTTAAAAAGCATGTCTTTTGCCATCATCCAAACCATCAATGAGCTTCAAAACAGCATTAGACACGTCACTCGGCTGAGGCTTTCCAAAATATTTGCCATCCTTACCATAAGCCGGCTTATGCTCAGGAGCGGTCACAACACTCATATCATCAATAAACATAATACCTCCACGATCACTCATGAGAGTTTTTTGAACCATAGACATAGCGCCATTAGGAACGTCTTCATCGAGGAATAAAACTTTTCCGGTTTTTTTGATTGAAGCGAGAGCCACGCCATTTTCATCCAATGGGCTCAATGTCTGCAAATCAACAACTTCAACATGAACACCATCTCCAGCCAAAAGTTCAGCAGCCTTCAAGGCTACCTGACAATTATATCCATACGTAATAATCGTAGCATGCTCCCCTTCTCGAAGAACCTCACTTTGCCCAAGAGGAATACAAACATCATCAAAATTATCAGGAACAGATTCTTTTTGACCAAGCATCATTAACGGCTCTACTGAAAAAGCCGGATCACGACCCTTCAATACAGCACGATACATGCCAATAGCCTGAAGACCATCTCGAGGAACCAAGACACGAAGACCGGGACAGCTCGATAAAATCATACCCATTGGAGAACCTGAATGCCACATACCCATGAACTGATGTCCATGAGTACGAAGTAGCACAGGAGCTTCTTGGCCATTATCAGTTCGATGACGCAATGAAGAAAGTTCATCAACCATCTGCTGCAATCCCCACACCACATAATCATGATATTGAAGTTCAGCGATTGGACGAAGACCGCGAATAGCCATACCCACTGCTGTGCCAACAATGGTCGTTTCAGCAATAGCATGATCCCAAATACGCGACTCGCCAAAACCTTCCGGAGGAAGACGATCCTTGATAACAGGAGTTATGCGCTGATCAGCATGTCCAATCTGCAAACCAAGAGTACAAGCACTTACACCACCAAGCTTTCCAGTATCCTCACCAAACATAACAATGCGAGGATCTTCTTTCATAAATTGAGCAAGACCCGCAGCAATGATATGTGAACTCAAAACAGATTCTGTAGCATCTGCATATGTTGGTACAACATAATGAACATTGAGAGGACTTTTATCCCCTTCCGCATAAACATGAGAAGAATATGACTCTGTAATCTGCTCCATTTTTGCTGCATGATAATCAAAAATTGCCCTAGCAGCAGGAAGATTATCCGCATGAGAACGACGGGCAAATCGCATTAATCCACGTACAAAATCAATGAGCTCTCCATGAGAAAGATACGGATTTTGTGGACTTTCTATTTTTTGAGAAATATCTTTAGCAAGAGATCCAAATTTCGATCCAACACCAGGAACATCACGAACGAAATTATGATAAAGAGACATAACTGCTCTTCCTTCGTTAAGGATGTCATTCAAATATTCTGCCCAAGCCGCATTTGCCTCAGAAGAGACATGGGCTCGCTCTTCTTCTTCAAGGGCATCGAGCTGTTCCGCTGTAGCCATATGATTCTCAATCAACCAACGACGCATATGAACTATGCAATCATTATCAACTTCATATTGAAGTCTCTCGGGTGTTTTGTAACGAGTATGATCTCCGCTACTTGAATGACCGTATGGCTGAGTCACAAGGGAATGTACAAGTGCTGGGCCTCTTCCATTTCGAACCCAATCAAAAGCAGATGTATATGCCTGACGAACCTGAGGATAATTCCATCCTTCAACAGGTCCAACAATGTGCAAACCTGGAGATGCAGGATCTTTCGGAGCAAATCCACGAAGAGCATCAGATACGGACCCATGTGGCACTTGTTTAGCTCCCGGAACAGAAATACCAAATTGATTATCCATAACACTTATCACGAGTGGCATCTGTTGAACAACTGCCTGGGCTATCGACTCATAGGCATGACCTTCTGCCATACTCGCATCTCCAATACTCACATGTGCCACCTCTCGCCCACCACGACTCAAGTGAGAGAACCGAGAGTCTTGCAATGCGGGAACATCACGAAATACCTGACTTGCACGAGCAAGTCCAGCAGCAACAGGCATTTGCGAACCAGTAGACGAAACATCACTGGCACGATTTACCTGTTTTGTAAGATCAACCAACTCACCGTGTTCATCAAGGAGTCGAGTACCGAAGTGTCGACCCATCATCCGACCACCCGAAGAAGGCTCACGCATACCAGCCGTGTCGCCGATTACTTGAGCAATCATCTGACGAACAGACATCGTCCCAAGGGCAAGAGCCTCAGCACCAGCACGATAATATCCACGTGCCCAATCGCCCGGTTGCAACTCCTTAGCAGCAACTATCTGAGGTAATTCTTGGCCACCAGCAAGAATACAAAAAAGTGCACGTTTATCACCTTGGAATCGCTTCTCGGCATCATCAGTACGTCTGGCACGAACTGCAAGCCTATAATCATCAAGAGCCCGAGCACGATCGTCGTCCGTAAACGACTGTGTCCCGAGGTGTCTTTGGGAGTCCACCATAGATAAAATAAAGAAGAAATCTAAGGCGATTCTATACGCCCCTCTCGCCTATTGCAAGAATAAAAAATATGGTATTACTTAACATTTATACCGTCTTGTCCATCTTATTGCTGGAAAGAACCAGTCATAATGTCTGGATGAGCATGCCGCAAAAAGCTAGGAGAAAAGCGTGAATACTCTTGAGTATTATTGCCACCACCCGCACACACAACCTGACGAGCAAATATACTCTCATCGACAAGACGTCTCCCCATATAGCCAAAAGGCGGAATGCCACCAGGAACAAATCCTGTCTCCTGAGCAATAAAATCAGGCTGAGCCGATTTAATTTTATTAACAGGAACGCCAAGAACATCGGAAACTTTTTGAAGATCAACACGCGAAGCCGCAGGAACCACAACAGAGATAAGTATCCTCTTCCCACCATCTTCTTTGTAATTTAAGCACACCGTTTTATAGATATCAGCAACATCACAATGAAGAGCAGTGGCCAGGGCATCAAGAGATTGAACAGAAGGAGCAGTAACAAGCTGAACAGGGTGACCAGCCGTACGACAATCCTGCACAAACTGAGAAAATCGCTCTGCGGGAGAAAAATCAAGAGAATCAGAAGGAGAGTTCATAAAAATAAAAAAATTATGCGGAAAAAAAGGATAAAAATTGCTCACCCCCTTTCAAATAAACATCTTTATTGCGCTCAAATTCTAATACAGCATCAATCACTTTCTGAGCGCCACGACGAGCCGTACGCTCATCAATATTGAGATGTGGGTGAATACGAAGTACATTATTTTTATATCCATAATATCCAATATAAACACCATTCTTGAGACACAACTTGCCAATATGGGGACCCATAGACTGTTCACCTTTCAGGGCAAGTCCAAGCATCAAGCCCTCACCACGAACCTCATCAAAAAGCTGACTATGCTTCAATCCATCCTGAAACATCTTCACAATAATGCGATGCATTTTCTTTACATTCGCAAGAACCTTTTCTTCTTTCATGGCATCGAGAAGCCTCAATCCAACCGCACACGCCGCAGGATGAGCAGACAACGTAAAGGCATGCTGACAATTATATAACGCATCTATTACTTCTGGACGACCAATACAGGCACTCAAACTTACATAACCAGCACCAAGGGCCTTAGCAGCAATAAATAAATCCGGAGTAATACCAAACTGTTCATATCCCCAGAACGTTCCGGTACGACCAATACCTGTCTGAATTTCATCAAGAATCAAGAGTGCACCATAACGATGGAGAAGCTCTTTAGCTTTTTTGTAAAACAAAGAATGAGGGGAAACAACTCCACCATCACCAAGAATGGTTTCCATCAAAAGCCCAGCCACATCACCTTGTTTCAAAATATCCTCAAGCTCACGCAATGTTTGCTCATAATGATCATGAGACGGGTAATCAATATGTGTGAAAAATTTCGGAAGATGGAGATTTTCTTTCAATCCATCAAGACCATTAGCATCAAAAGACAAGAAGGTACCACCATGATATGCCTTCTTGAAACCTACAAAACGTTTTTTCTTTGTAAATGCCTGAGCGCATTTCAAGGCCGCATCAACTGAATCAGAACCGAACGCACCAAAAATAACTTTTGCTCCAGGAATATTACTTGTCTTCGCAAGACGTTTAGCAAACTCATAAACCACAGGAACAAAGGTATATACCGTACATGTATGAGGAACTTGAACACACTGATCTGACCATGCTTTTACAAAATCTTTACGTTGATAACCAAGAGGAAGTGACGATGCCGCAGACAAAAAATCAATATATTCATGACCTTCTGTATCGATAAAGGTGTGGCGTTTACTCTTTACAATAGTCACTCCATAAAGATCGAGATTTTGTGAACGACCAATATAATCGTTACGTCGCAATGATTTCATACATTAATGTTGAGAAGTTGAGTGAGAAACTGGAGGATGATCATGAGATGATTCAGCTGTACGACCATTGTACTGAGCTACAAAAGGATACAATGTTTCTGGCGGAGCGGCGGAGGCTACCAAGACCATACCACGAACCACAGATCGAGCACGACCAATAGCATTATTATCCTGACCAGGACGACTCAAGGAAAGTGCACGATGTACGCGGTCACTTACGAAAATTTTTGAATCATCACCAGCTGATGTAAGTTGACTAATACGAACATCACCCTCTGGATCAGCAGAATAATAAGGAGGCAGAATACCAGTCCCAGTAATAATACTTGCACGAGTATGGAGAGGCGGATCTTCCGTAGTAATACTAAACGCATCCTGACCGCAAGATGCAACAAATTGATTAAAGTCCTGTACGTTAAATTTTCTAGTCAAAAGTGCTCGAATATAATCGAACTCCCGCTCGGCAGCACCCCCAACGGAAATAACATGCATAGGTCGTTCAAAATTTGGACCCTCGATATAACGATTAAGAGTCGGAATATCCCTGAAGCAAAGAACATGGAAAGCTGCATAACGCAAAGCACTATTGCCATCACGACCATCATGATGGCGGGCTCGATTTTCCAACTGACCAACCATATTCGATAAAACAGAGTCATGCGGAATTGCATTACGCAAAATCTGCTCCAAATAATCAATCATAACCGCAATACGAGGATTGGATTCCCAAGGATGATCCTCAACCAACGAAAAGGCGTGAGCAACATCAGGGAAAAACTGTTTTGAAAAAGCATCAATAAAAGCAAAAGCATCTGCGGTATTGCCGCGAACAACATCCGGATCAACGCTATTACAAGCGATAGCACCTTCCTGGCCAGTAAAAAACTCTATCTTAGGAGAAGTACCAAAACGTTCCTGGAAACGTCGAGCAATATTCAAAGAACACAACACGTAACTTGCAAGACGAACAGGCATAGGATCAGGAGTGCCACCAATACCAGTACGCAAACATACGTGTTCTATAGGAATACGCTTAGCGGCAACATCCGTAAGAAGTGTTATGATCTGGATAAAATCACCGGCATACATAGAATTGATAAGGGCCTGTGCCAAAGCTTCACGTGACCGCAATTGCACAAAAGGATCATCTAAAAGAACTCTTCCGTTAAATGCAGAATAAAGAATTTCTGCTGGCAATGTCGATGGCCGATGATCAAGTAATGCTTTAGCATCCTCAAAAGACATCGACCCGCGCAAATAAAGATGTGCAAAAAAATCAACGACATCTGGTGGAGCTTTCAATGATTCCAAAAAGGCATGCAAAGAAGAAAGTTTCTGAATAACAACCTCCTCTTCAGAAGTTAGACTTTGCTTACTCAGAACGGGATTAAGGATTCCTTTCAAATTTTGACGAACAATATTCGGACCTCGAAAAGCATTGGAGAATTTTTCCAGTGCCTCGCGCGCACGAATCGGAAGATCTGGACAAGATGCAACATACTGCTGCAATCGTTCTCGAGATATTGATTGCTGCCCATCAAACAATCCATTCAAAAAAGAACCAACATCAAATGATCTACTGCGTGCCTGATCCACAATGAGATTCTGAGCACTTACAACACGATCCTGCAAGGATCGTAATGAAGATATATCTTCAAAATCAACATGCTGTGCCACATCACCATGAACCTTTCTAACGAGAGCAATAATCTGAGGCATGATCTCATCAGGCGACAGATATTCAATACCAAAGAAAGCGGTAAAAACATCATGAGCTCTCTGAAAGAACGCCTCCCGATCCTCGGGATGTTGCATTCGATTAACGCGGTCGGTTATGAGGCGAATCACTTCAGCCTGACCATGATCTTCATGCTCACCTTCTTTGAAGACAGTAATTTTACTATAAATACGAGCCAGAAGGCCGAAAAATTGAGTAGCATTCGGGCCCTGTTGGATGAAGTCAGAAAAATGCGATGTGTCTAAGTGTGGTGCCATAAAAATATAAGAGCAGTCTCAAAAATACGCCCGAGTTGGGAGAGTGGGGGGCGCACATCATGCTTTATCACACAAAATCCCCCCTAGCTAAGGTTAAGCGAGAGACGAAGGAGAAGATCGGCGGTAAAGAGGGATCGGCGCTGCATATAAAAAAGTTGACCTAAAACTAGGCCAACTATAGATGAGACAGAAAACAATTGTCAAACGGAATCCATGGCTGTACCAAAGCTCGCGAGACGGAACAGATAAAAAGAAGTGGTAGAATAAAGCCATAAACAATCCTCACTCCCATGAAATTCACAAAAATTCTCCAAGTACTCGGCTTCATCGCAATCTGCCAAGCCGCAGGGGCCATCGGCACTATTTTCACGGTCGATGCCATTCCAAACTGGTACGCAACTCTCAAACAACCATCATTCCAGCCTCCAAACTGGCTTTTTGGGCCCGTCTGGACCACGCTGTACACCCTTATGGGCATCGCCGCATGGCGCGTCTGGTCAAAAGGCGAGAAAGCTAAAAAAATCAAAAAGGCTCGCTCAACAACATTCGCCACAAAGCTGTTTTTCGTACATTTATTCTTTAATATGACATGGTCTATTGCCTTTTTCGGCTACCACGACATATTACTCGCGCTCATCAACATCATCATTATCTGGATCTCGATCGTCTGGCTCATGGTCACCTACTGGAGAATCGATAAGGTCTCAACCTACCTTTTCGTTCCCTATCTACTTTGGGTCTCATTTGCAACAGTCCTCAACGCCGCTATTTTCGCTTTAAACTGAGAAAAAAGAGGAATAGAATAATCCCCTGTAATAAGGTTATTCTATGGATACAAAAGTCCATGCTCCTGGGAATCAGACAAATACAACCACTTCAGCTCCAGATGAAGGAGGAGTTATTCAAGATGACGCCACGCAAACAACAGGAATTTTAGAAACAATTGGAGACAATCAAGATGCAGCCCGAGCAAGAATTATTGAACTCATAGGAAAGGCTCAGAAAAAAGCCGCACAAGGAGACATGAATACCGCATTCGACATACTCGCAACAGCCGACATGATCGCAGATTTCATCGGAGATACTCACGCCAAAGAAACTATCGCAATGGGAACGGAGCTTCTTTATGGCGTAGTATTGCGCACAAAGAAGTAAAAACTACTTCACCGCCTTCCACATCAGATCAAACGCTACACGTTGTGTACGGGCAATATCAGCACTCTCGATCATGACACCGATCTGCTCTTCTTTATAGGAAATATAAACAACGCTATTTCCAAAAATAAAATTATCCGTCTCAAACTGAAATTCCTTAGGAAGGATCTTCCATGTATGATTCGGATTTTTAATATGGCTTGTATATAGCTTCGAAGTTTTTCCAGAAACAACAAGTTCACGAATACGAAGTTTTTTCTTATCACCTTCAGTGAGAAACTGCTCAACAGAATAAGGAAAAATGTCATACGCAATATCTGGATTGAAGTAAGCATCGAACGACTCCTTCGCAAGAATTTCATTAAGAAGTGTCTCAATCCCTTCCTTTCCCTGATAAAATTTTACTTTCGGCTTACTCAGTGACGGGTTTTTCATGGACTCAAGGATGGGAAGCATATCGCGAAGACTCGCAATATTTTGCTCAAGCTTTTTCTTTTGCTGTTCTTGTAAATAAAGAAGTCTCTGTGGTTCAGTGGTTTGAAAATACCGAACACGACCCTTGAGGAACTCAGTAACAAGATTTTTTTGTATAAGTTTTGTAAGAATATTATAGAGATTTGTGCGCTTCATTCTGCCACGAAAAGCAATCGTGCTCACCGGTGACGCACCAAGTTCAAGCAAAAGAAGAAACACATCGGACTCATGTTGACTCAGGCCAAGTTGCTTAAGGAGCGAAAGTGGATCACTCGCTAAATGTTGATTATGCATAGATAAAAGGTTTCATTGTCAATTTAGTCTGACAATCATATTATAGCTCAAATACAAGGCAAAAACAAGATATAAAGAGCCAGCATTCAGGGAATATTGACTAATGAGTGATAATGTCGTACACTTGCATCTTAGATAACAACCTACCAAAAGATGACTAAACAATGTCAGAAATGTAACGTCGCATTTAACGTCACAGACGACGATCTCGCATTTCTCAATAAGGTTTCACCAATATTGAATGGAATAAAATACCTTCTTAATCCTCCAACACTCTGTCCGAACTGCCGCCAAATTCGACGACAGTCACACATTAACGAAATCAATCTCTATAGACGCAAAGATGACCTTACGGGAAAGGATATTCTTTCGAACTATCATCCATCGTCTCCTTTCAAAGTTTATAATCAAGAATACTGGTGGGGAGATCAATGGGATGCGCGTGAATACGGTCAAGAATATGACTTGAGTAAGACATTTTTTGAGCAGTTCAAAGAACTGATGCTCAAGGTTCCGCGACCAAATCTATTCACAGGAATTCATTACGATGAGAACTGTGATTACACCAACTACGCAGGAAAAAACAAGAACTGCTACCTCATGTTTGACGCCGACTACTGCCGAGATACGTATTACTCATACAGTACCAATCACGCGATAAACTGTGTCGACAACTACAGAACTCGCGCATGTGAACTTTGTTACGAAGCTGTAGATTGTAAAGGATGCTACAACTGTAAATACATCAGCAACTCTTCACAGTGCACTGACAGCGCCTTTCTCGATAACTGTGAGTCATGCAAAAACTGTTTCATGTGTACGAATCAACAGCGCAAAGAGTATTTCATCTTTAACCGACAAGGAACAAAAGAAGAGTACGAGAAACTCACAGCAGAACTCGAATCGCATGATAAGGCGGAGCAGTACAAACGTGCATTTGAAGAGATAAAACAAGGATCGGCCAAGAAGTACATGCATGGCTTTCAGAATGAAAATGCATCCGGTGATTATATCTATAACTGCAAAAATACTCTCGAGTCATTCGATTGTAATGAGGTATACGATGGTAAATATTTGTATCAAACATTTGGATCACAGATCAAAGACTGCCAAGACTGTGATGAAATTGGCGACGGCGCCGAACTCTGTTACGAAAGTTCAAATAGCGGATATAACGTGAATCACATTATCTGTGGAATCAATGTGCTGGATCAAAACAGTGATATCTATTATTCGAATCAATGTCACTACAGCAATAATTTATTTGGATGTATTGGTATGCGAAGAAATCAGTACTGCATTTTGAACAAGCAGTATACGAAAGAAGAATATGAAACGCTCGTACCGCGAATTATAGAAAAAATGAAACAAGATGGTGAGTGGGGTGAACACTTTCCAGAGTCACTCTCCCCTTTTGCCTATAATGAGTCGATGGCCATGGATTACGCGCCACTCACGCAAAACGAAGCACTTGCACGAGGGCTCAAGTGGCGCGATGATGACAAGAAAAAGGTCGCACAGACAGTGACAATCGCAGACAGCATCTCTCAAATTCCCAACTCAATCACGCAAGAAATACTCGCATGCGAGGCATGCATGTCAAACTTCAAAATCATTCCACAAGAGTTAGAATTTTATCGAACACAAAAACTTCCAATTCCAACACAATGTTTCAAGTGTCGACACTATGCACGTATGCGTTCTAGGAATCCTCGAACGCTTTACGATAGAACATGTTTCAAATGTGCAACATCAATCAAAACAACATACTCACCGAATAGGCCCGAGCAAGTTTACTGCGAAAAATGCTATCTTGAAGCAGTTCATTAAGCATGATAGGATATAGTCCATGACTATCAGCGCCATATTACTCACCATCTTCGGTCTCTCGCTCTTTGAGGTTATTACAAGCATCGACAATGCCATCATCAATGCAGAAGTACTTTCTGGAATGAGTAAAAAGGCACAACGATGGTTTCTACTTTGGGGATTTATGTTTGCAGTATTTGTCGTACGTGGCCTCTTGCCACTCTTGATTGTTTGGATAGCCAATCCTGGAATTAGCGCTATGGAAGTCATTTCTGCGGCATGGTCAAATGATCCAGCAATCGCACGAGCTATCGAAGCGTCATCACCGATGCTCCTTATCGCCGGCGGAGTTTTTCTGATTTTTCTCTTTTTTAATTGGCTTTTTCTCGAACCAAAAAACTTCGGACTCAAGGGCGAAGCATTCTTCCAAAAACAAGGGGCTTGGTTCTTTGCTGTCATATCAATACTGCTAACATTCATTGTATGGAAAGCCATGAAAATTAGTCCAATGCTTGGCTTCTCTGCCGTCATTGGATCAACCATGTTTTTCATCATTCATGGTTTTAGACAATTTGCTGAAGAACAAGAAAAAAAACTCCTTGGCAACAACAACATGTCAGATCTCAGTAAGATCGCCTACCTCGAAGTTCTTGATACAACATTCTCAATCGATGGAGTGGTAGGAGCATTCGCATTTACCTTTTCAGTCCCGCTTATTCTCATTGGAAACGGTCTCGGAGCGCTTGTTCTCCGAAAACTCACTGTAAGTAATATCGAGCGCATTAAAAAATACAAATACCTCAAAAACGGAGCCATGTACTCCATCTTCTTTCTCGGAGTTATCATGATCGTCGATGCTTTCGGTATACACATTCCACATTGGGTTTCACCAGTTATCACCTTTGGTACCGTCGCTTGGTTCTTCTACAAATCTCACATCAGTTTAAAAGATGTTGAAGCGGTTGTAAGTTAGTGGCTGTAAGTTAAAAGTAATGAAAAAAATCGCTCCATTTCTCTTTATACTTTTCGCGGCCATTACTGGTGGTGGAACATCGACGCTTTCAAAAATTGCAGCAGTAGAGATTCCACCAATAACATTCACCTTCTTCCGATTTCTTTTAGCAGCTCTTACGTTGCTACCATTTTTCCCGATTCTCAAAGTAAAAATCAATAAGAAGGATTGCAAACAGATCATCCTTATCTCTCTTCTGGCAGCCATAAATACATTTTTATTTTTCATCGGCGTGAAGCATACAACCGCAATGATGGGCCAAATGCTTTACACGGCACTTCCACTCATTACCATTATTTTTGGATATATTCTCGGACAGGAAACCATCACAAAAAGAAAAATTATCGGTGTAGCGATTGGCTTGTGCGGAGCACTTCTGATAGCCCTAGAGCCAATCCTCAGTAAAGGCATAAAAATAGAAAGCAACATGTTTGGAAACCTGATTATTCTTGGTGCAGTGAGCTCGTTCGCCCTCTACTCCATCCTTATCAGGAAGTATCAAAAAGATCACTCACCTCTCGAGCTGAATATATATTTCATGGTAACTTCACTTGTCATTCAGCTCTGCCTACTACCAATTGATCTCATTACCGGTCCCGCTTGGTGGCAAACCATCAGTCTCTCCGGTGTCATGGGAATCCTTTACGTCGGAACTATTGGAACTGGAATTTACTATCTCCTCTTGCAGTACGCTCTCAAAACTTCCTCACCACTCGCAACCTCAACAACTCTCTACTTACAACCACTTTTTGCCATCATCTGGGCATCAATCCTCCTTGGTGAACGCCTCACATCTGGTCTCGTTATAGGCAGCATCCTGGCATTTATTGGAATTGGATTAGTTATGAGTAAGAAAACAGCGCACTAAAAACGTGACTAAAAAGAAAAAAACTGAGATGATATGTGCAACTACATATTCACTCTTTATCTCAACTTTCTATGTGGAAAACATTCGGAATTATTGCTGGAGTTTTAGTACTCGGATTTCTCTTTCTCGTCTTCTGGGGCAGCGGAGATTACAACAAAGACGCAGATCTCATTACCGCCAAAACAAAGGAAATTTTAGCGCAGTTCAAGGACAATAAAATAGATGAGGCATATCAAGATGCAGATGAGGAATTCAAAAAAACAGCAAGAAAAGAGGACCTTCTTCAGCTCACAAAAATCTTTCCAATCATTGCTCAGTATGTTGATGTAAAAATCGATGGAATGACGCATGATGAAAAGACGGCCGAAGTGAAAGGAACGTTGTCAGATGCCGAAAAGAAAGAATCAAAATTCATTCTCAATCTAAGCAAGAGTAGTGGCAGCTGGAAGTTGTATTCTTTCGACATGAACGATGAAGCTAAACCTACAGCCACAGACAAAGATGCAGGAAAAACAGACACCAAGGCAAAGATTACAAAAGTCACTGTCGGAGATGGATTTGATAGCGACGGTATTACTATTGCACAAGAAAAAATACCAGCTACAACAAGCGCTCTTTACATATCAGTCATTGTAGCCGATCAAACAGCGGACGCCATAATGGCAAATGTAAAATTGGTTCACATCGCAACAGGAGATTCGATTGATGACTCTCTTCCAATCTACAAAACAACATCAGGTGCACAATTCACAACGCGATTCAAATTCACCAAGCCTACAAATAATTGGCCAATGGGAAAGAACAAAGTAGTCGTGACACTTGCAAACGGCGCAACAAAAGAAGTTGAATACGAAGTGAAGTAAGTGGCTTACTCTTGCCAATATCTCTTCCCCTTCAACTCCTCTGGAAGGAGGTCATCTCGAGTGTATTTCTCGTAACCTTTTCCATATCCCAAATCCTTCATGAGTTTCGTTGGCGCATTCCGAATTTTCATCGGAACTGGCAAGTTGCCTAATTGCTTAACGTCTTCCATGGCCGCCTTGTAAGCATCATTCACAGCTCTATTCTTCGGTGCATTTGAGAGATAGATCACGCCATGTGAGAGATTAATCCCCGCTTCCGGATATCCAATCGTCTCAACGGCACGAAAAACAGCATTCGCAATCACAAGCGCCTGCGAGTCCTCCATGCCAATATCTTCTGATGCAAAAATCACCATGCGACGAGCAATGAATTTCGGATCTTCTCCAGACTCAATCATTCGCGCCAAGTAGTACAAAGCCGCATCTGGCTGCGACGCACGCATGCTCTTAATAAACGCAGAAATCGTATTGTAGTGTTCGTCACCTTTTTTATCATACCGAAGAAACTTCGACTGAAGTGTCTGTTTGAAATGCTCAAGCGTAATCTCGCCATAGAGTTTCGCGGTATTTTCTATCATCGCAATCGCCTGACGCGCATCACCGCCCGACATCGACACCAGCCAATCTATCGCATCAGCATCAAGTGTATAACCAGTCCTTTTGATGATCTGTCGCATATCATCCTCAGGAATCTCATCCAAAACAAAAACACGACATCGCGACAAAAGCGCAGGAATCACCTCAAAGGAAGGATTCTCTGTCGTCGCACCAATCAAATAGAGCTGTCCCGACTCAACCGCTGGCAATAAATAATCCTGCTGCGCCTTATTGAACCGATGAATTTCATCCAAGAAAAGAATCTTTGGCCCAAATAAATCCCCACTCGATTCCACGATGTTTCGAATATCTTCCTTACCGGCCGATACCGCAGAAAGCTCATGATAATCAGCGTTGAGGGCATTCGCATAAATCCTAGCGAGTGTCGTCTTCCCTACTCCGGGCGGTCCCCACAATAAAAACGAGAACAGGTGTTTTTCTTCGATGGCTACACGGAGCGGTCCTTTCGGAGGCCCACCCCCAACCAAGTGCTCCTGCCCAATATACTCATCCAGATTTTTCGGCCGAATTTTCGATGCGAGTGGTTCCATAGGAAGGCCATTATACACCATGGCGAAACACATTACATCCTATCCCACACCGCAACGGTATCCTGACGCGGAAAGGTCGGAGGAATGAGCATCTGACCATAGAGGCCTTCCGCCCGTAACTGATCTTTAATCTCAGCAACTTTCTTGAAGTAATCCTCTTTCGAATAAGGCTGATTCAAAATATAATACTGTTTTCGATGCAACGAAATACAGCCGAAGCAGTCATGAGAATTGATCATGTATTCGCAATACTCCAAATTACTCGAATCCGTACAAAAGTAGCAAAAATTACAGTTATGCAAAATATGCGCACTACACACCTGATAACACAGCTCTGACTTCTCTAAAACAGTAATATCCCAGGAGTCTTTCAGGCTCTTTGCCTCAAGTAAATATCCAGAATCCTGACACTCCGAAACATCATATGACTCATGCACGCGCTGACAGTGAAAAATATTATTACCAGTAGAATCCTCGCAATTAACCTCAAGAAATCCAAGACGTGGAACACTTTTCTTCAACTCTTCAAATCGAACACGAATCTCTATGTCGCTCAAAGAAGCCAATTTCGCCCGATAATCTGCCTCCGTATACGGCTCATTGAAAATATGAAACTGCTTTTGTTTCAACCCAACGCATCCCACGCAATCACGACAACCCTTCAAAAAATATCCATAACGACAGTCATTACAGTTCAGCGAATCCTGAAGATAATCAGAATTATAACAATCAGTACAATTCAAACACTGGTAACATAGCGTGCAATTCCTCACGTGATCACAGTCGTTACAATCTTTGCAGCCATAGTAATCACGGCCATACATACAGTCCTCATCATCGCAGGCATTCGCCAAAAGATAACAATTTTTGGCACTATCACAGTTGTAGCTATAATCACTATTAGCCGAATTTAACTGAAAAAAACTCAGTCGTGGAGTCACGAGTTGAAGCTTTTTGAATTCGGTAACAAAATCGATAGCCATAAAAAATCTATCAAAAAGAACTACCCAACATACTCCCAAAAACACTTTTGACAGTAAATCACATACGGCGAGTCTGGAGCATACGTCGCAATCATATCGTTGCCACACTTGTCACACTTTCGCTTATACAAATTTCGCTCATTACGCATCGCTAACCGCTCATCCTGCCGACACTTCGGACAAATAACCGGCATCGGTAAATCCTTTTTCACATAAAAAGCCTGCTCCTGGTCAATGATCAAAAAGTCCTTTCCACACGTCTTACATGTGCTTCTTTGTGATGCCATAGGCGAATTATAGCATTTGATAAGAAGGAGTAAAGGGGTATAATTCACCCATAACCAAAAAACTATGAATGAACAAGACATCTCGAATAAGTTTGGCGTACCGCCTTCAAAAACGTCACCAAAAGAACGAATTCGGGAACTCATGGCAATGAGAAATGAATGGAAATTATACCGAAGAAAATGTGACGCAACAGGAAAAGATATTATTAGTGCCTATTCCGCAGACGCACCATTCACAATATACAAAAATGATATTTGGTGGGGAGACACATGGGATGCAACTCAGTATGGAAGAGATTTTGATTTTACGCGACCATTTTTTGAGCAGTTTGCCGAACTTCAAAAGATAGTTCCACGAGAAGGTACATCTGTTTTTAACTCAGAAAATTGCGATTATAACGGCCACGTTCGAAATTCCAGAAACTGTTATTTAAATGGACTGGCAGCAAATTGTGAAGATCTTCTCTACTCGTATTGGATGGTAAATACAAAGGACACTGTCGACTCCATATTCACCAATAATTCAACATTGTGTTATGAGTGCACGCATGGAGAAAACCTTTATGACTGCATTATGGTTGAAGAATCAAATGGTGTAAGTGAATCGTATTTTTGCTATCAAATGAAAGGGTCCGATCATTGCATGTTTTCTACAAATTTAAACAACAAGAGTTATTATTTGTTCAACAAACCATGCACAAAAGAAGAATTCGAAGTTGCAAAAAATAAGTATATTAATGGCTCATATCAAGCCTTTCAGGATGGAGTGAAGCAATTTGAAGAAATAAAATCACAAACCATTCGCCGAGCAACAAACAATGTAAATTGTGAAGATTGTACTGGTGATCACATGCTTAACTCTCGAAACTGCTCTGATGGCTATGAAGTAAAAGATAGCGAAGATGTACATAACACCGTATCAGCTGCAAATTCAAAAGACATTTACAGCTCATACTCAGCGGGATGGCCTGCATGTGAAGAAATCTACTACTGCTCAACGACGCGCGGATCAATGAAATGTAAGTTTTGTTATTACTGCTGGACGTCGAGTGATCTCACATACTGCGAAAACTGCGTAAGCTCAAAAGATAGCTTTGGATGCATCGGATTACGACAAAAGAAATACTGCATTCTCAATAAACAATATACAAAAGAAGAATACGAGGCACTCATACCACGCATTATAGAACATATGAAAACTACAGGAGAATGGGGTGAGTACTTCCCGCATTACCTGAGCTCATTCGCATACAATGAAACAAGTGCGAACAACTTCTTTCCACTCACAAAAGAAGAAGCCATTCATCGCGGATGGCGCTGGAAAGATGAAGAAAAGCAAGAGTTCCTGCCGGCAAGCATCATATTAATTCCAGATAAAATCACCGAAGTGAATAGCTCCATCACAAAAGAAGTTCTTGCATGCCAAGGTTGCAAACGAAACTACAAAATCGTTCCACAGGAGCTCGCCTTTTATCAAAAACAATCGCTTCCAATACCGCACTATTGTCACATTTGTCGACACATGCGCCGCCTCTCACTCGAAAATCCAATGGAACTTTTCGATGATCATTGCAATAAATGTAACGTTGCTATCAAAACAACATACAAACCAGGCCACAAAGAAATCGTCTACTGCGAAAAGTGCTACCTTGAGGCGGTGTACTAAGAAATCAACTAAAATCATAGATGCAAAACATCACATGTAAAAACTGCTCAGCAATATTTCAGGTCACATCAGATGATCTGCAATTTTATGAAAAAATTTCGCCGACATCGCACGGTAAAGTATGCGTCATTCCGCCATCCGTGCTCTGCCCAGAATGCCGGTTAAAAAGAAAACTCACGTTCAGAAATGAACGATCATTATATCGACGAACATGTGGAAAGTGCCAAAAATCAATGGTGTCACTCTATTCTCCGGACAAGCCATATAACGCTTATTGCAGAGACTGTTGGTGGGGTGATACTTGGTCACCGCTCGATTATGGTCGTGATTTTGATTTCACAAAAACATTCGCAGAAAACTTTGATGCACTCTGGAAAGAAGTTCCAATAATTGGCTTGTGGAACATGAAAGATCAAAATGCTGAATATAATAATGGATGCTTCGAACTCAAAGACAGTTACATGAATTTCAACTCCGATTGGGGTGAAAACTACCTGTACAATTACATAACAGAATTTTCAAAAGACATGACCGACTGTGCCTACGCGCAAAAGTCAGAACTTTGCTATGAGTGCGTGGACATCATGAATGCATATCACTGCCTATACTCTCAAGACATAGAAAATTGCCAGGATTGCTATTTCTCCTCAGATCTCATTGGATGTCGCAAGTGTTTCGGTTGCCATGGATTACGACACAAAGAAGGCTACATATACAATAAAAAAGTGAGCGATCAGGAATGGGATGACTTCATGACCTCTCTTCGTCTCACGCAAAAAAACATCAAAATATACAAAGAAGAATCACATAAAGTACGTATAACTGTTCCAAAAAAAGCACTTCACAAGACGCAGTGCGAAAATTCCACAGGCGATTACCTCTATCGCTGCAAAAATTCTACAAACTGCTTCGATCTTACGAACGGAGAAGACGACAAAAACCTCACATATGGAGTTGGAAAGACATACAAAGTTTGTGATACGTATGCGACCGGCAATAGCGAGTGGGCATATGAATTCATGGGAGGAGGCGCAAGTGTATCAAACGTTGCATTTTCAATATCTCTCGCAGAAAACGTTACAGACGTTTATTACAGTGTTTTTTGTATGAACAACGCCCACAATCTTTTTGGATGTTCTGGAATACGGCAAAATCAATACTGCATTTTAAACAAACAATACTCAAAAGAAGCATACGAAACACTGCTGGAAAAAATCATCGAACACATGAAAAAAACTGGCGAATGGGGCATGACATTTCCGCCAGAAATCTCACCATTCGGATACAACGAAACGCTAGGACAAGAATATTTTCCACTCACAAAAGAAGAAGCCTTAGAAAAGGGCTACAAGTGGAGCGAATATAAGGTGCCAACTCCCAATATTGATACGATTTCTTCAAGTGAATTACCGGAAGATATTCATGATGTTACGGATGATATTTTGAAAAAAACAATCAAGTGCGAAATGTCCGAAAAGCCCTTCAAGATAACAAAACAAGAACTCGAATTTTATCGAAAACTAAACCTTCCCCTCCCCCATCACCATCCAGATCAACGCTACAAAGATCGCATCGCACAACGAAATCCACGAATCCTATACGAACGCACTTGCATGAACTGCCACACAAAGATTCAAACCACTTATTCTCCGGATCGTCCAGAAATTGTGTACTGCGAAAAGTGTTATCTTGAAGCGGTTTATTAAAATATGCTATAATAAAACACGGTAGTGAAAACTACCTGGTGGAAGGGCGACAGGCCAAAACCTGATGCTCCCAAAGAAAAAGACCCTCGGTAGCGAGAGTCTTTTTTTGCGTCAATGGAAGTAATGGGACTCGAACCCATATCTATCACTTGATGAGGGTGACAAGACGCAACCTGCTACTCCCACAACGCATATAAAAAATATCAAAGAGAGATTATCAATCTTTAACATTTTTATAATATTTTCCTAAAATTTTTATGAACTGGACTAACGCACTTTCCCGTAACCAGAATTAATAACAACAACAAGGTCCTTCGGCGGTATAGAGACTTTTCTCAAAGCACCATAGACAGCAGTGCCCGAAGGCTCAGAAGCCACCACATCACGCATAGTGGCATAAGCAGCTCTAATCTCACCTTCATCTAAAAGTATAATTCGATGACCCTCATTCATCATGGCACCAAAGTGGGCCTGATATGGAGTCCATAACGCATGAAGTTTGTCGGCAAACGACGGTCTTTGTATAGGAGATGTACCTACTAGTTTCGTTGACCACCCAAGTCGCTTCAAGCCGTGGTATAGACCAACAAAAGCTTCTCCACTACCAACGGGACAAAAGATATACTGCGGCTGATCACCGCCCAATTGATCTTGCAGCTCGTCAATAATACTCTCGTAGGCCTGATGATATCCATTCGTCACATCCAAAACTTGACGATGGAGATTTCCTTGTTGAGCAAGATGAATAATGTCATTTGAACCAAAAATCTGATGAGACAAATCAACCCCAATAACATCTGCACAAACCCTTCTAAGATGATGATCAATCACTTCTGGCAAATCCTGATCAGCAATAGCAACAACCCTCTTTCCACTCCCATGCGCAGTCCGCGCCAAAGAATAACCAGCATTACCGGAAGTAATGAGAGCTAAGGTATCAACTGCTTGATCACGAGTCTGTTCAATAATCATTCGAGATCGTCGATCTTTCCAGGTACCATTTGGTTGAGCGCTTTCATCTTTAATGTAGAGACGAGATAAACCAGACCTAGCCCCAAGAGTTTGATTTTGAACAAGAGGTGTAACAACCGGATTTTCACTTACTCTAGTCATAAAAAAGCTTAAGGCAGGGATTATAACAAAAGACCATATGGACTTTCAATGGTCATATGTTAAAACTAAGAAACATTACTTCACTCCACTAAATAATCGGCTCCTCGAACTTATCCTCATCAATTTGAGCCACCTCTTCAGGTTTTGGTGGTGCAGAAGCACCTTCATCCCACTTCTGAAGCATCTCTTCAACGTCAGCTTTTGGCGTACAATATTTTGCGCGCGATTTCTCGATAATGAGCTGGGTAAGATCATTTTCAACGGGAGGAACGCTCAACGTACGGCCAGAAAAAGCCTCACGAAGTTCACCATTCACCGACATTTTTGTATAGAATTCTCGAACACCGAGATTGATAATATCTCGAACTTTGAAGACCGGAGTGTACTCACCTTCAAGCACCGCGGCATCATCAGCACCAACACGGAAACTCACCATCGAACCGACGTTACCAAACACCGTCTTCTGAACTTCAGGAATCAACTGACCCATATACTGATGCGCAATCGTCAAATTCAAACGATACTTACGAGCCTCAGAAAGAATTTCTGAAAATGTATCTGTCGCGAAGTTCTGAAACTCATCAACGTAGAAGTAAAAATCCTCACGCTGCTCTTCCGGAGTATCCGCACGACTCATCGCCGCCTGGAACAATTTCGTAATCACCATCGAACCAATCAAACCAGAGTTTTCCTCACCAAGAAGACCTTTTGAGACCTTCATCAAAAGAATCTTTTTCTTGTCCATCACATCACGAAGATTGAATTTCGTGTTCGGCTGACCAATCATATTTCGAACCATGTTCGTCGCAATGAGCTGACCAACTTTATTCAACAAAGGCGTGATCGCCTCCGAGTCGAACTTCTCAGACCACGCTGCAAATTCAGAAACCCAGAAGTTTTTCACCACTGAATCTTGAATTCTAGAAACGATTTTCTGACGGTAGTTCTTGTCTGTAAGCATCTTCATAATCGAGAGAATCGTCGTGTTCGGCGAGTCCAATAACGCGAGTGTCGTATATCGCAACACGTGCTCCAAACGGTAGGTCCAGTTATCACCGAAAACTTTTTTGAAGATATCCAAGAAGCCGATGGTCACCTGCATTTTGTACGCATCATCAATCGACTCGAGTGGGTTAAAAGCAATTGGGAAAGCCGTATCTGCGGGATCGAACAAAATAACATCATCCACTCGTTCAGGTGGAATATATCGCATAATATTATCAATAAGATCGCCGTGCGGATCGAGAACGCCGAAGCCTTTTCCGTCTTTGATATCCTGAATAATCAAAAGCTCAAGAAGTTTACTCTTACCAGAACCAGACTTACCAACCGCATACAAATGTCGTCGTCGGTCAGCTCGTCGAATACCAAATGGAACGAAATTGTTGTGGTAATTTGTCACACCAAACGGACTCACATCTGCCTCACCTGCACGTGGCAAATCCTGCGGTGGATCGGCTTTTCGCGCTTGTACACGAACGATGTGAGGAATGTAATCAGCATTCGGAAGATGATAAATCGTCGCAACTTCCTTCGCAGACATTGTAAAAGGATTGCCATGTAAACGATTTTTGTATGAACGCAAAAACGCAGCAAGATCGTGAGTTTTATGAGCATGAAACTCATTGATATCACTATCATTGAACTGATAAAAACTATTGATAACTGCCTCTATCTTTCGATCGGCATCTTCGTGAGTATCGGCAATATAGGCGCAACGAATAGTCGTCTTAAATGGCTTCTCGGAGTCCTTTTCATGAGATTTATGATGGCGAAGTTCATTGATAGCATGACGTCCACCGGCGCGGAAACGATCCTTGATACTGAAAAAGTGATGCAAGTTTGCGAAGCGATGTCTCCAGTTTCTACGGAAAAAGAAGCCAGCCGTATCGTTCAAAGGCTCAACAACGATCTGCACCCACACCTGATCACGTGGACCAATCTTGGAAATAACAGAAAACAAACGCGACATACTATCTTCACCAAATTCCGTGTAGTCCTTGATCGGATACACATCAGCGTGATGCATGAGAATATCCGCACCAGCAAGCGCCTGGGTCTTCGGATTAAACTGTTTCACATAATCCTCTGTCTCCTGAATTTCAGCATCCGGATACGTTGAATAAATGAGAGACTCAATTGTCTCTTTCAACTGTTCTTCAACAACGATGAAAAAATACGCGTACTGACCATGGCCAAAGTACTCAAAAGAAAAGCGCTTTCCCATAACAGTATTACGCAAATTCAAAAGAAGTCCCTGGAACTTCTCCTCCATTTTTGGATTCTCAGGAGTACCCTGAGGAACGATGATATGAAGATATCTCAATTTAGCCATGGCGTGAGGAAAAGCACCGACTCAAATGTTATATAATAATTGTATCACAAATTGGCGTCTTGTAAAGCATTTTCGGCTTTGAGGGATGGTTGCCGCGACGCTCCTAAACCGCTACACTGGGCGCATGTCGACTATCCTCTACGCAAAAAACAAAAAGGCCTACGCTTTTTACGAAGTTTTGGACAAATTTGAATCTGGAGTTCAACTCGCCGGAGGTGAGGTGAAGTCCACCAAAGCTGGTCAGCTCAACCTGAAGGGAAGCTATGTCGACATCGGCGAAAACGCTGCCTGGCTTCGAAACGTTCACATCACGAACTACAAATACGACCACAATCCACAAGATCCCGCCCGAGTTCGCAAACTTCTCCTCCACAAAGAACAGCTTTTGAAGCTGGAGCAATTGCAGAAACAAAAGGGCATCACGATCATTCCCCTGGAAATATATGGGGTAAAAAACCTGGTAAAAGTGCTGATTGGAGTCTGTCGAGGCAAAAAAACGCATGACCGCCGTGAAGATCTCAAGAAAAAAGCTCAGAATATCGACATCAAACGTGCTCTCAAAAAATACTAATTCAGGAATTTCGCATCGCAATATTACACTTCTTTACATCCCATAACTCACGTAACTCCCATGGATCAGACGCAACTTGCACAAATGTATGAAGAACTTGTTAGTGGCCTTCAGGAATATTTCAAAAAAAACGGTTTTTCAAAAGCCGTTCTCGGAGTGTCAGGTGGCATTGACTCCGCACTCACCTTGAAAATCGCTGTTGATGCACTTGGTCCAGAAAATGTCACGGGACTTATCATGCCAGAAAAAGGACTTACATCTCAGGAAAACATCTATCACGCCAAAACTCTTTGTGAATTCCTCGGCGTTAAAAGTCATACCATTCAGATCAATCGATTTGTTATGGATTTTGGAATACTTCCATGGAAAGGAAATACACTCGCGCAGATGAACATCAAACCACGTGTACGCATGATGCTCCTCTATCATTTTGCAAATACCAACAATGCCCTCGTTCTTGGAACATCAAACCGAAGTGAAATTTTACTCGGATATGGAACGAAGTTCGGCGACTTCGCCGCAGATATCGAAGTCATTGCCGATCTCTTCAAAGAGGATGTATATGCAGTTTCCAGATATATTGGATTACCAGACGAACTCATCGACAAAAAACCTTCCGCAGAACTTGCAGCTGGCCAAACCGATGAAGATGAACTTGGCGCAAGTTACAACGAACTCGATCCAATTCTCAAACAGCACGAAGTCGGATTCGAAAAACTCCTTGAAAAAGGCATGAACCCAAGTTTATTGAACAAAACATTCCGTCGAATCGAAGACAACAAACACAAGACAAGCCCAATCCCAATGATTAAAATTACACGGTTGTAATACAAAACACTCTGCGATGTCTCAACTTCCTGGACTTTTTATCGGCAGATTTCAGCCATTTCACAAGGGGCATCTTGATGGCATACAGCAAATTCTAGCTCATGAAAAAAACGTAATTATCGCTATTGGCTCATCAGAAATTTTCGGAACAGAAGATAATCCATTCACCGCGAGCGAAAGATATCAGATGATAGAAGCTTCTCTAAAAGAGGCCAAAATTCAGGAAAAACAATATCGCATCATTCCTGTTCGCGACATTCACAATGATGAAAAATGGGTTGAACATGTGAGAAATACCATCCCGCCATTCGGAAGCGTATATACCGGATCATCTATCGTTAAGAAACTCTTCAAAAAAGATGGAAGACATCATGTCATAACACTCAAAAAAAACCTCAAAATCAACGGAACGTTAATACGAAGAAAAATCAAAAAAGGAGAAGAAAACAGCCTCAAACCACTGGTATCAAATAGGGCGCTCAATCTTCTTCAAAATTTTAGGAATCGACTTAAACTTAATGTATAATCCCCCTATGACACGCATCAATCCACACATTTTCCGAGCCTACGATATTCGAGGCATTGCTATTCGCGAAGAAAATGACACGGAAAGTTCTGACCTTACACCTGGATCATGCTACGTCATTGGTATCGCAGTTGGACAATACATGAAAGAGCACTTCGGTGAACGAATCGTTGTTGGACGAGACAATAGAATTACAGGGCCGGCTCTTCAAAGTGCATTTATCGTCGGCTTAATGGAAGCGGGCTGCACTGTTACCAACATCGGACTCTCCACCTCTCCAATGGTTTACTGGGCAACATGTGCTCTTCCGTACGATGGCGGAATCAATATCACTGCGAGCCACAATCCAAAGGAGTACAATGGCATCAAAATTGTCGCAAAAGGCGCTCACTCCATCTGTGGAGACGATCTACAAGTGATTCTCAAAATGGCACAGGACGTTCTCAAAGAGAAACAAGCCAATTCAACAAAACAAGATATTTTCGGCGAAATAGAAGTCGATATTCCAAATACAAAGATTCCATCAGAAAAACCTATCGCAGAAGAATACATTACCGACCTTCTCCTCCGCGCAGAGCTCTATCGTCCACTTAAAATTGTCATCGACGCAGGAAATGCAACGACCGGTGCATTCGCTCCGGAACTTTTCAAGAAATTTGGATGTGATGTCACGCCACTCTTCTGTGAGCTCGATGGAAATTATCCTAATCACGAAGCCAATCCTGAGGAATCGAAGAATATGATTCAACTCGCAGAAAAAGTTCTAGAGGTGAATGCTGATCTCGGAATCGCCTTTGATGGTGACGGTGATCGTGTCGGAATTGTCGATGAAAAAGGAAATCATCACTCGGCTGATTATCTTCTTTTGATGCTCGCAACTGACCTTCTAAAACGGCAAGAGAAAGCGCAAATCGTCTTTGACGTAAAAGTTTCTCAAATACTTATTAGCGGTATTCGTGACGCAGGCGGTATTCCAGTTATGAGCAAAACTGGTCACTCATTTATCGAAACAAAGATGAAAGAAATTAACGCACCACTCGGTGGAGAAATTTCTGGTCACTTCTTTTTCGGAGAAAATTATTACGGATTCGATGACGCATTTCTCGCAGCACTACGCCTTATTTCAATCTTCTCAAAAATTCCAGAAGGCGAAACAGTTTCTCAACAATTTGAAAAACTTCCACGAATGTTCACAACACCGGAATACAAACTTCGCTGTCCAGACGACAAAAAATTCGCCATCGTCACAGAACTTTCTAAGCATTTCGAAAAGTTATATCCATGCATTACCATCGATGGTGTTCGCGTAAACTTCGACACCAGTTCATGGGGTGCGATTCGCTGCTCTAATACAAGCCCTAATCTCACTGCTCGTTTTGAAGCACCTTCACAAGAACGTCTTGATAATATAAAAAATATTTTTCTTGAACAGCTAAAAAAATATCCGGAAATCAATCTCGCGGCCTTCAGCGAATAATACATTATCGAACATATCGTTCCATGCATCTTATCAAGCATCACAAATACTGGCGACTTCTAGAAATCCTTCCAGGTGCTCTTACGTGGACAGCGCTTATACTTCCAATTATTTTATCTATTTTTATACCCGAATACGTCGCAATCTTTGCAATTACATACACAACGTATTGGCTTTTTCGCTCTATCAAACTATCCGTTGATCTCATTCAGGGATATCGCCGAATGAGAATTGCACAAAAAACCGATTGGAATGAACTTCTCGATTACATCGAAAAACCTGATCACCTTAATACAGCCATCAGCAATCTCGCAACTCGACGCACCACAGAAAACAAGCGTCTTGAAGCGGTATATCGCGAACTCGTATCAGAAATCACCCACCTCAAATCGATCGATCAATACAAAAAACCATCAGAAATTTTTCACGCCATTTTATTTGTTACCTACAAAGAACCGCTTGAACTTATTCGGCAATCAATCAAGTCATACGCAGAAAGCACCTACGATCCAAAAAAAATCATCTTCGTTTTTTCAGGAGAAGAAAGCGACAAAGTAAATGCTGAAAAATACGCACAGCTCATGGAAAAAGAGTTCGGACACAGATTCCACCACTTCATCGCAACCACTCATCCAAAAGGTCTTCCGAACGAAATCCCCGGAAAAGCCGCCAACGCAACATGGGCCGCACACAAACTTCAAGCGTATCTCGACAAGGAAAAAATCACGTATGACAATGTCATTCTTTCTAACTTCGATGCAGACACCGTTGTCGATCCACAATATTTCTCAGAACTCACGTTCCGCTATCTGATCGAAGAAAATAGAAGTATCAAAACCTACCAACCAACACACTTCTTCCACAATAACATCTGGGAAGTACCAATGCTCATTCGACTGATTTCACTTTCTTCAACATTTATTCGTCTCGCAGAATCAACCAACACGCAGCGTTATAAGAGCTTTTCATCTCGATCAATGGGCTTCCAAAACGCGATAGATAGCGATTTCTGGGATCCAATGGTTATTCCCGAAGACTCACGCCAGTATTGGACATCGTATCTTAAATACAAGGGAGATTATGAACTTGTCCAAGTCTACACACCGATCTACATGGACGCGGTACAATCACAAACATACGTTACGACATTCAAAGATCAGTACAAACAACTTCGTCGATGGTCATGGGGTGTCACAGACTTCCCTTTTGTTGTCATCAATCTCTGGTATGCAGCAGGTATTTCGTGGGACAAAAAAGCAAAATCAATTATAGAACTTCTTCAAGACCACTTCTTCTGGGCAACTACACCTATATTATTAAGTTTTTCCGGTTATCTTCCGAATTTACTCAATTCAGAATTCCGCAATACAGTTCTTTCTCACAACGTCCCTGCTCTCGCAGCCATGATACTCAACATCTCAGCGACAGGTATTCTTATTTCCGCATTTTTGAGTTTCCAAATCCTCACCTTCCATAAGCATATTGGATTTCTCAAGCGCATATCCATTGGACTTCAGTGGGTCTTCGTTCCAATCACCAGTATCTTCCTCGTCTCAATCCCTGCTATCGAATCGCAAACCCGACTTATTCTCAACAAACGTCTCGACTATCAGGTGACACCAAAGGTGAGAAGATCGGAAGAG
>JBBIGU010000008.1:0-45352 GCA_037447365.1 Candidatus Peregrinibacteria bacterium
ATTTCATTTGAGTACCTCATGCTACGAGATATTAACGACACGCAGGAGTGCGCACATCAACTCGCAAAACTTATCAAAGGCATGCTCTGTCATGTGAATTTGATTCCATACAATGCAACGGACATCGATATTATTACGGGTTCAGAGCGAAAAACGATCAAAAAATTTCAAGATATTTTGAACGAGGCCGGCATTCCAGCAACCACCAGAGTAAGTCTCGGGCAGGATATTGCAGCGGCTTGTGGACAGCTCGCAAACAAGGCTCAAAAACCAGTTGAAAAAAACGGCACAAAACATGTCGCCAAACCCACCGCCAAGCCCATTGCGAAGACGAGTGGAATTGCCAAATTAGCAAAGCGATAAAACTTGCTCGAAAGAAGGCGATGTATCATAATCCTAAAGCGACTACTCATCGCTGAAATTTCTCGATCTTCATGGGAAATTCCGATGATTGTCTACATGGAAAATTACTCCTCACTTCCTGGACAAACATTCAGGCAACATTATGGGAAAAAAATCCTCCTCAAAAAAGCAAAAACGTCTCGCTGAACAGAGTGGTGGTTCCGAGAAGAACAAAAAGTCAAAAGGTCATCTTTTGTCTGGCATAGAGATGAAAATTTGGGAACGGGAAAAATGGCTTGCTACAGGTCTTATGGTCGCAGCATTGTTAGTGCTTGGGATTGCAACATTCGTGTCATGGCAGCGGTTTATGGCACCAAAGTCGATTAGTCTCTTTGTTCCGCGTGATACCGTTGCGATAGCAGAAATTGATACCGATTTTGGCGATACGCAGTGGCAAAATATGAATGGAAATATTGCCGATCTTGTACATGCGATCGACAATACATTTCAAGTAAATTTTACGAATGATGTATATCCGTGGATTGCACGCAGAGCGGGCATTGCATTATTGAATAATTTTAAGCCAGCGATATTTCTCGAGGTGAAAGACGAAAAACAGGCACTCGCATTTTTTCAGAACAGACAACTTCAGGGGATGCAAGGAGCAGCAGTACAGCAATTAAAAGATTCCGAATATAGAGGAGTTACATTGCATGAGTATGCGGAAAGTAGCCCTTTTACATTTATGATGTTGGGAAGATATTTCATCGCAGCGAGCGATGAAAGCGTCGCAAAAAGTATTATCGATGCATCAAACGATAAGAACGGAAGGCTCTATGATCAGTATGCATTTCAGCGAGTGAAGAATAGTTTTTCTGGTGATCGTGTTGCATTTTTGTATGGAAAACCTTCGTATTTTACAAACTTGATTCCCGAATTAAAAAGTTCTGAAGATGGCTTGCTGTCCAATATTTTTTCAGGTGAGGGTGTAAGCGTAAAGGCCATTAAGAATATGATTGCAATAGAGCACATGGCATTTTTTAATGATGATATTCGCGGTAAAAAAGAATTTCTTAAGATTCCAAAAAAATACAAAGCCAGTCTTGCAGAATTTTTCTCACCAGATGTAACATTCTTTGCCGGAGGTGAAAATCTCTCCCTTGTTTTTGAAAGATTTGCTGCACTGTTGTCCACGAAAGATATCAGTCCAGAAGCCGTTACAACCGGATTGATGATGAAGGTATCGCAAATCATCGGAGGTAGTCAGATGATAGTGAAGTCCATAGCGGACCTCGCAAAAAATGAATACGCATTTGGCGTTGATCACGGTGCAATAAAAATTGCGCTCAGATTGAATGAAGAAGGTGTACCAGAAATGTCACGAGAAGAAGCACAAAAAATCGAACAGAAGATAAGGCAATTTGTAGCAGCTCTTCAGGCAGTTCCACAGCTTCAGCATGGAACAGTTTCGTGGAAAATGGTTGGTGATGTGGCTGTAATTACATCAACGCCAGATGAGCTCACCAAAACACTCGAACTTTGGAGTAATGCAAAACAGAGTTCATTGAAATATTCTATCGCCTATTCTCGAATTATCGAGCCGCAAATGCAATCGGCCGATGATGTAATATATATGAAACCAGCACAGCTCGGATCACTGATACCTGAGCCATTTTCAATGCTGAGCGCTATTTCAGAAATGAGTATCGCATCGACTGCATTTGAAGATGGAATGAAGACGACAGTCTTGATTGCGCAACCGCAGTCATCGCAACCTGAGTCAACTCGACCATTAGCTCAATTTTTTCAACCGCCTCAATCATGACACGAAGAATCGTGAGAGACATCGAGGTTAAAAAAACAATTCGACCATATATGGTGGACGAATCGTCGAGTTTGAATATGAGTAAAGGTGAAAGGGCTAATAATGGCGAAAAGAAGATTGAAAAAGGCAGTCACAAGAAATCTCCATACATTCTCGATCTTTCACAAGAAACCGTTGTAAACACATCGGTAAATCTCATGGATCAGGGTGATCTCACGGATATTCATGCAAAGAAAATGGATTCGGGCATCATCGTGATGCAAAAGAAAAATAAGCCATCGATAGCATTGCAGTTGAGCTGGGTTGGAGTTCTTGGCTTGTTTATCATATTTTTATTGAACACGGCGAAAGGGTATGCGGCAGGTGAAAAATTATTCGCGCATATTGCAGATTCGGCGAAGCAGGGTTACGGACAACTCGTTTCCGGAACGAAAGAGGTGAAAAATCAGAATACGCCTGGTGCAGAGAATATGTTTGAGGAGGCGTATGTACAGTTCCAGAGCGCTCAGGACCAGATTTGGTTTATGAAAAACGAACCAACGTTAAGTAAGTACACAGCAGTACTTGAGTCCGGACAGCTGCTTGCTGATTCAGGAAAACAGATGATTGAAGTGATGCAGGAGGTGAAAAGTATTCCCGACCTTTTTGCAAAAGATATAAACCAGGTTGATGAAACTGGTCGTGATGCAAACGGAGATAAAAAGACAGCTCTCAGTGAACTCAAGATAATATATCCAAAAGTGGTTAATATTCATGACAACATTGCAACGGCACTGCGCAATTTTCAAGTGCTTGAGGGTGATGTTCCAGCGCAGTACAAAGCAGTATTTTCGAAGGGTATAGAGGTGCTTACAACATCGGAAAAGTTACTCAGGGAAATTGTCGACATGATTCCTGGATTTGAAGAAATGCTGGGAAATGGAAAACCACATCGAACACTTGTGCTTCTTCAGAATAACGATGAAGTTCGTGCGACGGGTGGATTCATTGGAAGTTTTATTAATTTACAGATGGAGAACGGCCATGTGACAAGTTTAAAATTAGAAGATGTGTATGACATGGACGGACAGTTCAAAACAAAAGTTGAACCACCGGAAGACATCAAGCGCATTGCGGGTAGTTGGTTTTTCCGTGACAGTAATTTTTCACCAGACTTCAGGATTTCAGGAGAGAAGGCCCTTTGGTTTTACGCACAAGAAAAAGGAGAAACGGCCGACACGGTTCTCGCCATGAATCAAGACTTTCTCGGAAGTATTTTGAAAATAACAGGGCCGATCGAGGTTCCAGGACTCTCTTCTCCGCTCACAGCAGAAAATTATAAAGAGGCTCTCACGTATATGATCGAAACAAAAAGATCAGGCGCTGCTGATCCGAAGAGGGTACTAAAAGACCTCATGCCTCTCGTTCAGCGACGTCTCTTTCAGCCGGCGAACATGGCACAATTTCAGCACTATCTTCTCTCAGAAATAGTGCAAAAAGATATTGTTGGATATTCAAAAAATCCACTCACGCAAAATTTCTTCGAAGCACTCGGAATGGATGGTGTAGTGGTGCCAGAAGTTCGAGAAGAAGATTATCTTTCAGTAATTGTCTCATCATTTGGTGGCAATAAGAGCGATGCTTACATGAAGCAAGATATTCAACACGATACAGTCATCGAGCGTGATGGCGAGATATATGATCAAATCACTATTAAGCGAACACATCAGTGGAGTGGAGGGACGGAGCAGAAATGGAAGCAACTTCTCAAGCCATTTGGATTCACGGATTTTCCTGAGCATTGGCTCAAGATTTTTGGAAAATCAGATAACAAAGTCGCCCTCCGGGTCTACGCCCCCTCTAGCTCCCAACTCATCTCCTCCGACTCACCAGCCATCGAAAAGATCGCAACGATGCGCGACCCAGACCTCAATCGTCAATACTTCGCGTTCGACATGATCACCAAACCCGGCGAAACTACCACGGCAAAATTCCGCTACAAGCTCCCATTTTCTCTCGGAAATCTCCTCGCAAACACCTACACCCTCAATCTCCAAAAGCAGCTCGGTGCTCACCAGTCAACATTCACCAAGCGCATCCTCTTCAATGACTTCATGAGCTTCGCCAAGGCCTATCCAGACGACTTCATCATGGAAAACGACGGCAGCCTCATGATCGGAAAACCGCTTAGTAGAGACCTTAGATTCTCGTTACTGATGACCCGAGATGGCCTCAAAAGGTAGGAATGATGCACATAACATAAAATATACAGGGTGCTCCAAATAATATTTATATAAAAGAAGCACGCAAAAAGGCCCGAAAATATTACGCATATTGGTAATCTTCGGGCCTTTGTTGTTTTGATCAGAATGCCTCGAACATAAGCTCGAGAATATTCATTGATTAGTGATTTACGATTTCAGCGATGAAATCACCCTTGAGCATATTGCTTCCATCGTCGAACTTCATAGTACCGCAAACATATTTGCTGTCATAGTGGGTAACTTCGAGGCTTCCGTTTTTATCAAAGACACCTCCAGAAAGGTTCTTTGAGCTAACGTCAGCAGATGTTACTTTCATTTTTGCATCTGTAGCGCTTGAGTAGTTACCAACACCAACTTTCTTTGCGACATTGTCCTCAAAATAAACGACAACACGAGCATCAGCATCTGTGTAATCATGAGTTGAGTACGCATCGTCTTTTGGAACCGGGAAGGTAGCAAAAACAAGCTGACCCTTTTCTGGAGTTGAAGGCCAGAGATTAAGCCAGTTCGTTGGTGAAGTGAAGGTAGTTTGCTTAAGATCAGATGTTTTAGCCGTAAGGACGGTTGATTTGACGCAACCTTCCGGAGCATCAGCATATGTAGCAGCCGGAGCAGAAGCGACAGGTGCAGGTGTTCCGCCATTTTGAGGAGCAGAAGTGCCACATCCTGAAATCGAAACAGCCGCAAGAACAAAAGGAACGAAAAGTTTCTTGTTCATAAAAAATGAGAAATAAGAAATAATGCGCCTTGAGTGTACTCGAAGTCGCGAGTTTTCTCAATTGCACCTATTGTATAATATAGTAAATTATAAAATCTGGAGCCGCCCATGGGATTTGAACCCATGACCCTCGGTTTACGATACCGATGCTCTACCACTGAGCTAGGGCGGCATTTGACGTGGTGCAACGAGCGCAACCAGTACAAAAGAGATTTTCCTTCAAAGCCAGCCGATTATAGCTCAAAAATACGGGTTTCAAAAGACGAAAACAAAGCAGGACTGATAGCCAAATCTATAGTGCCCTGAGCTGAAAGTGACATCCATCCGGGTGACGCCTTCGAGCAAGAACATCACGACGAACGCGCTGTCGCATAGGTTGAGCAATAGGAGCGAATAACATGCCGGCAACTTTCTGAAACATGCTTCGTCGTGTGAATGCAGGTGATGCAAGTCGTGCTGGCTGACTCAAAGAGTGCAAAAAGAAAAGTAAGCTCATGGAAAAAGAGGGTTAGAAATATATATTCGAAATGGAACTAGCTATCACCGCTTATAGAATCTGATTAATCCGGTAACAACACCTTGAATTTGAAGTTCGTCATCCGCATAAATTGGTCCGTACTTCGCGTTTTCAGGTTTCAAATACATGCGACCTTCCTTATCACGCATCAATCGCTTCACGGTATTTTGATTATCAACGAGTCCGATGACGATATCGCCAGGCTTTCCGACGAGCGATCCGCAAACGACAACATAGTCACCTTCCTGAATGCCAGCATCGATCATGCTATCGCCCGTAACTTGGAGCATATAGGAATCTTTCATTCGATAGACCATATCCTCACCGACAGTGTACCAATCAGAAATGTACTCTTCGCTCATAACAGGCCCTCCCGCGGGTACAAATCCGAGAACTGGTAGTCGACACTCACTTGGTGTATCAAGTCGCTGTTTGACGCTTCCAAGCATCTCAATACTTCGTGAACCCTCCCGTCGAGAAATAAAACCTTTCTCTTCGAGCGCATCGAGGTGTTTCAAAACACTGTTATCAGAACTCACGCCCATCGCCTCACGCAACTCACGCAACGTCGGGGATGTTCCATGTTCCAATTGATACTCTTTGATAATGCCAAGCATCAATTCCTGTTTTTCGGTAAGAGTGTTCATGTGGCAGTAAGTGAAAGTAACTACAGTATAGGTGAGCGTTTACTCACCGTCAAGAAAAAAATACACAATGTGTGCAAAATGGCTCATGAAAAACAAAATTAAACCTCCGCTAGATTCCCTGTATCCGTTAAAATCTGTCGCATCGTCGCGCCATCCTTCGGGCGATCAGGCGCTTCGTCGTGAAGACATTCGTATATCAACCCTAAAACTTGTCGAACTGATCGAGGGTCTGGAGCATACAGATTTCGGAGAATCTCGTCGGTAAGCTTTGGCCATTTGCTACGCATAAGCCAAGCATTAGATTGTCGTGCTCTCGAGTACTCATACCCCAGAGAGCAGTCCGCAGTATAGCCGTTATTGACAATAAAAAGACCAGGAAGATACATCTCAAGTAATTCGATACCGGTGACGCCAAGAGCATAGACATCAGCAGGAAATCCATGGGAGCTGCGAGAAAATACTTCTTTGGCCATATGAGAAGTGGTTCCAAAAGGCAGTCTGTCAAAAATAGGTTCGTCGGTTGGAAGAGAAATGGTGTCGAGATCGATAAGGGTTACCGCCTTCTTTTCTGCTGGTTTCATTCCACGACGCAACATGATGTTAGGTGTTTTGATATCGCGATGAATAAGACCCGCTTCTCGAATAGTTTCCATTTGCTGAATGACACCAAGAAGGAGATCTCGAATGTATTGAACTCTATCGAGAATTTCTGGCGGCGGAACATGGTCTTCCAGTGTTTCTCCAGGAACAAAATCCATAAGAAAGTGCTGCCAATCACAAAAATGCACATCGGGAATTCCTACATCCAAGAATTTCTGACGATGCTTAGCGAAATGCTGAAAGGCATCTCGAGCGAATTGCTGCAAGACATAACTAAATAGACCATACTGATCGAACTGCTTAAGAGCGAAATTTCTTCCAGGTTCAAAAACCGATCCACATCGATAGGTTCTATGCGCCTTCGTATCATCTGACAACTCAGCATCAACTCGAAGCCAATGCTTATCAACAATAACTTCGTCACCAATGTTGTATGGGGTATGCATATTATATTTTCGGCATTTGCCTGCAGCGAGATAAGGGAGCAGGATTATAGCACAAAAAACGAATAAGTCTATATAATATAAACCCCACCCAAAGCTAAAAAGTATAAAAAATAATGCCCCTCAAATAAAAATCTAATACTCAAACTTTTCATACCCTTCTGGCGTACTGCCAAAAGCGAAGCCTCTGTAGATGCGAAGTGTGCGCAAGTAGGCGACAATCAGAAGTTCAATTCGAGAATTCCACTCATCAAGCTCTTTCAAAAGTGCGAGAAAGTGAGCGTTCTTTTTTAAGCCAGGTTGCTGTGAAGTTTCACCGATGACACGTAGTAAAACTTCTTCAAAAGATTTTTCAACACGTCGCTTTGCCTCATCAGGAAGGGCCATGTTTGCCGTAGCGCCACGGGCGGCAATAAGTTCATCAAGGAGACTTTCATAATCGGGAACGCCGTCCTTCATACCATCTCGTACGAACTCAACAAGAAGCGGAGCCTTATCACTCCTCGACAAAAAGCACTCATATACATCGAGCCAGGCCTTTCGTACACGTCGCTCCAGTCGCGAAAGGAACATGAGATATGCTGTTGTTGCGCCAGCGACAACCACGATAACTGCAAGAATGGCTACCCAGTGATCAATGAAATTTTGTAAGAGATTTTCCATCGAGAGAAGAATACAGAATATCAGACATTACGGCCAATGAATTTAGGAAACGGTCCGATTTGGTAGGGCCTGCTGCGCTTTATTGATGAGTCGGAAGTGAAAATCAGGATTCGGAACGAACTCCAAAAGAACATTTTCATTTGTTGTCGAAAGGATAATATGAAGCGATCCAAATCGAAAAATATTTTGCATCACGCCAATTTGAAAAATTTTTACTTCTTGAATATGTCGCAAATCAATCATCTCCATCTCGTTAATCAGGAAAAGTGATCGATGGACAATAATAATTCGTTCATTTGTAACAATCGTAACAGAGAGGTGATGCTTGGCGAGAACAAGAAAAGAGTGATGAAGGAAGTAGAGTAAAAGAAGACAGGTAAAAAATGCAATAAACCGGAAAAACGAGCTATCGTGCGAAGCGAGAAGTTGTGAAAAGTTAATCGCAATAAAAGAAAATACTACAACGATAACTGCAAAAGTTGCAAAAAGCGGAAGAAGTGTAGTCCAATGTTGTCGATAAAAACCCAATATAATCTCATTTGGGCTTTGCCCTCGAAAATGCAGATCTTTTTGTGATGGTCGATCCAGCATAGTTATGAAAATGAGAGGGTAAACAGGGTGAGAAGAATGCTAAATGCAAGTACGGTTACGATATAACAGAACTGATACATACCAGCATGAACAAAGCCAAAGAGAAGTGTGTATTTTGATTCCTCAAAGTGACTCTTCTTGAGAAGGGTATGAAATCGCGAAAGGTTTACATAGAGAAAGCCAAGCGAGAGAATATTCGCGATAATGACAAGGTAAAAGAGAGTGCTCATGGCATTATGGTAACAGGGTATCGGCCTGCTGCATACTGCGAAATAGCTCTACGTGAGAGGCGACACTTTTTTGCCAAGAGTATTTTTGACGGAATGTTTTGGGGTCATATGGTGTGTGGTTTTTTTCATGACACATAACATTCCAGAAAGTTTGCGTAGAATTTTGGTCGTTACGTTGATGACTGAGATCAATATACGTTGCACAATCACGAGCAATTTCGCGATGAATAGGAATGTCGGATATGCCGCATGGAACGCCTTTGATAAGCGCTTGAGCAAGCGGAATATTAAATCCTTCCATCTGAGAAAAGTGAACAAATGCACGAGCTCCATCATAGAGCGCATTAAGTTCTGGTTCTTCGAGGAAGCCGGTCGAGATGATCAGCGGAGATTGAAGGAGTGCTGCTGGTGGGTTGCCAACGAGGACGAGTGGCATTGTTTTTTTACTTTCATGACCGTCGCGATCATCACCTTTGTTCGCAAATTGTATATATGAACTAACGAGTTCTGCAGTGCGTTTTCTCGGATCATATCCGCCGACATAGAGAAAATATCCGCCAGATGTAAGTTCATATTTTTTCAATGTTTCCTCGATAAATGTGTCATCAGATTTTTTCAAGAAAATTTCAGAAACACCGTTGTGTATCACGTATACGTTTTCGCGCGGAACTTCACATACGCGCACAATGTCATTTGCAGACGTTTCTGACACGGTAATAATGGCGTCAGACTTTTGTACCGAACGTCGACTCATCGCATGAGAAAGGGCAGAAAGTGGTCCATTCCGATATTCTTTCATCTCCCACGGAATCGTATCGTGAACGGTTACAACCGTCTGGTATTTTTTTGTACCAAGCCAGTTTACACAAGGATATGGCAGCCAGACAAGGTCGACGCCAGTATGTTCGAACGCCTCCTTCTCAAAAAATCTCGGCATCTGAACTTGCTCCCAGTAGTGTTTTTGAATACTTTTCCCACCCCAAGAGAGAGTTGGAATGATTTGTGTAGGTAGCGCAACCCCAGCTTCTTGTAATCGCGCGACGCATGTTGCATCAGGAACAGCGATAATAAATTGCAAAGAATCTGCCGCGCCATGTTCCATATTTTTCGAAAATTCTTTCAACAGCTGAATTGTATACTGCCCAATTCCGGTGAACGGAAACTGGATAAACCAGCCGTTGATACCGATTTTTTTTGAAAGTATTTTTGAGAGCGTAGGGGATGTGGGCGTCATCATGAGCATAGTATACACGAGCCACATCAACGAAACATTGTAACTAAAAAGACCCCAGTTTTTCCAATATGAGAACAGCGGCTTTTATAAGTCATCATAAACAGCAGCTGTGTTTGACTTTCTCAAAAATCCTGTCCTATTCAGGAATTTCGGCGCCGAAATTTTCAGCTTTAAAAAGGCTTATTTTTTAAAAATAAGATGATTATAAACTCTAATAACAAAAAGTCTAGGTGGGGATTTTTCAAAAACTGGTGTTTTTTTAGATTGTAAAACTTGTTAAATTTTACAAATATTGTTTTTTAAAATTCTCTCCCCAGGGGATGCCGCGGCTTCGCTATGTCCGGGCAGAGAATCAGCTTCAAATGTGACACGGTTTCTGAAAATTGGGTGGTTCCGGGATAACTTGAGGGGTAAAGGGTGCCCAATCGGTCAAACAAGGGAGGCGACAGAGATGTTACATCCCCATAATCACCTCTGCGATCTGGCCGGCCGCGCGCCTGTGGCGCGCGCCGAATATCTGCATTCCTTTTGAGAGTGCAGAACGTTTTCGTGCACCCTCTTCGCCGTGTCCAAGCGCACAAACCATTTCAATAAACTTGGAAGGATCGCTCCAATCCGACATATATACTTCAGCGGCACCAGCGGCAGATAAGATCTCTGCATTTACAATCTGATCACCACGACTTTGTGATGAACCAAGGGGAATCAAGACACTCGGTTTTCCAAGAACGCACAACTCGGCAAGCGCGCTTGCGCCAGCGCGACTCACGACGACATCGCTGCACGCGTATACATCAAAAAGTTCATCCTGCAAGTATGGAAACGCTCGATAACCAGGTTGAATATTTGGAGTCACGTCATTATTCACATCACTCATCTCTTTCGTGTCCTTCATAGCACCAGCACCGACAACATGCACAACATCAAAATCCTTCAACAATTTCGGCAAAACTTTTCGTACGAGAGTGTTCACGCTTGCCGCTCCGAGACTTCCACCCATAACGAGTAGAATTGGCTTGCGGCCATCAAACCCGAGGAATTCGCGTCCACGTTCTATAACGCCGCTCGCAAGCTCGCGGCGCACCGGCATCCCGGTTAATAAAATTTTCTTCGCTGCCACGCGATCAGAGAAATACGTCATCGTCTCTTCCCAACTCACACATACTATTTTTGCAAATCGTGCACAGAATGTATTTGCCAATCCAGGAGTCACATCTGCCTCATGTAAAATAACAGGAACACCCAAACGAGCCGCCGCCAAAACAACAGGTGCGCTCACGAATCCACCTTTGCTAAAAACAGCATCAGGCCGAAATGTACGCAAAATCTTCCACGCATCATACACGCCCTTCACGACTCGAAACGGATCGATAAAATTTTCCCAAGCGAAATACCGTCGCAACTTTCCCGTCGCAATAGATTGAAACGGAATATCATACCGAGCACACAACTGCGCCTCAGGTCCTTTTTCGGAGCCAATATAAAGAATCTCCAAATTTCGCGAACCAAAGCGTTCTCGCAACTCCTCAATAACGGCGATATTGGGCAGGACGTGCCCCGCTGTGCCTCCTCCTGTGAAAACTACCCGCATTTGAACTGTATTTAGAAATATTCAGGAGAACTCCAACACCGATCAATGTCGCAATGAGCGACGATCCTCCGTAACTAATAAATGGCAAGGTAATGCCCGTTACAGGAAAGAGGTTGGTGTTTACACCTATATTAATGAAAGCCTGGAAAGTAATCCAGAGGGTTATGCCGACCGCTGTAAGCTGAGCGAATCCACTTGGGGCTCCTTGAGCGATCATAAACCCACGATAGGCGATCAAACCATAGAGTAAAACAAGGAGGGCTGTTCGAAGAAAGCCAAGCTCTTCAGCTGAGGCAGCGAAGATGAAATCATCAGATGCCTGTGGAAGCCAATATGATTTTTGAACACCTTGTGCAAGACCTCGTCCAAAAAATCCACCACTTCCAACCGCAATCGTCGCCTGTTCCGACTGCCAACAGAAATCTTCACGACAATCCGCTGACGAGCTCACGAAAGCAGAAAAGCGTTCTCGAACGTGTGTCGATCCAAGAATAACGAGCATGGAAAAGATGATCGCCGCCGAGAAACCAATGGCAAGATGTCGCATTTTTGCGCCGGCGGCGAAATAAATTCCCACCGCAACAGCTGTAATAACAAACGCACTTCCCAAGTCTGGTTGCGCCAAAATCGGCAACAGAAATCCTCCGGTAATCACACAAAATGGTATAAATCCATACTGAAAATTTCCAATATCAGCTCGCCGAACCTCAAACCAGTGCGCCAAATAAAATATCAACGCCAGTTTTGCGAACTCCGTTGGCTGTAATGAAGTGTTAAAAATAGTAAGCCAGCTCGTGGCAAAAGTGTTGAACGCCGAGCCTAAAATCAAAACCACCAGTAACAAAGCAATCGCACCGCCAAAAAGCCATACCGAAATCTTTTCCCATAATCGATAGTGAATTTTTGCAATAAAAAACATCGCAAAGACACCAATGATCATACGAGTCAGATGGCGCTTGAACAGCAAGTAGCAGTCAACATTCGCATCATCACAACTCGGATACAGGATGTGTGGCGCAGAGATCTGAATAGACTTCGGCACACCAATGCTCGTGATCATAATCAAACCAACCACAAGGAGAATTCCAATAAAAATAAGAAGTTGATAATCGGGCTTATTGGTATTTTCCATGAAAATTTCGCAACAAAAAATGCATACGACAGTGGCCTGTATGGTACAATACAACCATGACTACCGCAACAAAACGACTCATCTGGTTTATCGAAATAACATTGACGACTATCGTCATTGATCAGCTTATTAAGTTTGCAATAACAAGCAGCACAAAACTCCCGATAGAAATAATTCCTGGTTATGTTCAAATGATGCTTTTCAAAAACGAAGGCATCGCATTTAGCATTCCACTTCCGACGATCGTCATCGTTCCACTCGTGTTACTTCTCATTCTCTTCGGCGCATTGTATCTCAAAAAAGAACTCGATCTCACCAAACCTCTCGCCCTCACGGCCGTCAGTCTCATTATTGGTGGCGCCATCGGTAATCTCATCGACCGTCTTCGCCTCGGTTACGTCATCGACTTCATCTCCATCTGGAAATTTCCAGTGTTCAACGTCGCTGACACAGCCATCACAATCGGTATTGGAATTTTGATTCTCTGGTACGCAGCTTTTGAGAAGGTCAAATAAAAATAATTGAGATTGCCGATATTTAGATTATCGACACATTTTTCGGCCGATCTTTCACAATGAGCGGCTTTCCGTGCCCAGGAATAATGACATCTGCCAAGGATAGTATTTTGTCAGCACTTGCTCGATAGAGATCTTTGTCATAAGACATACCACTGATATTCCCAGTGGAAAAATACGTTTCATTAATAGCATCACCGGCCATAATATATCGAATTCCATTGTCGTCAGTAGCAAGAACAGCGAGGCTTTCTTCCGCATGCCCAGGAGTGCGAATAATGCGGACTCCAGAAATAGATAACGATTCAATATCTCCAAAACGAATAGTTTGCTGATCTTTCCACTCATGTATCCATCCAAAAATTTTCGCTTTATCAAAAAAAGCCACATTATAGGCGTGATCTAGGTGAAAGTGCGTGAGAATGACAGTATCAATGTCATCACATGTTAATCCATGTTCAGAGAGGAGTTCTCGAATAGTCTCAATACTTCCTCGTCCACCGACATCGACAAGGATATTATGATGCTCATCTTGAATAAGGGTGACAGCCCCGGAATGATGATAAATATCCATTCCTCCATCTTCAGTTGGTTTCATGGCATGCACGCCTTCAAAAAGAGGATAAATGTTCATAAAGTTTGATGAGTAAGAGATGCTACAGTGGTCTGTATATCGAAAATACCTTTTGCATCTGGAATGGCGGCAAGTGCCCTTGAAAGCCTAGTTTGAAGAATATTTATAACACCAGGATTGCCATTTGAAATATTCATCAATGCTTGCCGAAGAAGATCTTGTCGAACAACTCCAGAGTTAATGAGGTTCTTGCAGTCGACGAGGTCATATTTCCCAAGGTCGATGCCGCGACCAGCAAAAAGTTTCGCAATAAGGATATATTCCGGAGGCATAATAGATACTCGCGAACCCAAATATTCAGTCTCAATAGCATGCTCAAGAACATAGGGGGTAATTTGAAGAGTGATACGGTCTTTCGAGTGTGATTCATCAGGAACAATATGTTGTTCGGTAATAAAATCTAGATCGACAGAACCAGAGCGTCCAACAAGTTTATGGGATTTAAAGAGAGGCTTTGCAGAAAACGTCTTGAAAAATCCTCCGAACACTTCTTCAAGTTCACCGATATTCGTCGGAAAAACAAAGAAATCTAAGTCCAAAGAAAGAGGTCGATGAGTTCCCGCATAAGCCGCCACAGCAGTCCCACCAGTAAGAAAAAGAGGAATGCCTCGAGAATGTGTCTTGGAAAGAGTGTCACCGAGGGCTTGTTGAAGAAGTCTATCAGTTTCAGCTGCATCATGATGACCCGATGGTGATGAAGAAGGTGAGTTACTCATTATACAGTCGTAAGAAGACCTTCAAGAGCCGCTATAATAGGAGATTCAGTTCCTGGACGGAGAGATTCGCGCTGTTGAGATTGTGCAAGAAGTGCTCGAAAGATAAAACCACGAGCCTGATGCGTTGCAGCTTCAAGATCATCATTCCAAATATACTGCACACGATCGGGTCCAAATTTTTGCTCCATTTGAGCAAAAAGCTCAGGTTTTGCCTCCCAAGTTCTTCGAACATGAGCTATGCGTTTATTTTTTTCTTCCTGACTACCAGGCCGAAAATGAATACCTTCGAGAATATCATCAAGAGCACGATTCACAAAAAGCATGAGTGGTTTCACGCCAGGTGCCTCTCGTTTCATACGCTCACGAAGTCCTAGAAAGAGAGGGTGTGCCGTGTCAATTTCTCCTCCAATAACAAATGAGTGTCCATGCTGAAGTTCATCATGGAGAACAGGGTATGAAAATCCAAAATTCTGACCATATTTCCCATAATGATAAAAAAAATCACCATGACCTTGGTGCTCCTGGAATGCATGTGGAGAAACAAAATGGGCATCGACACCCTGAACCTCGCCTGGACGAGGATCACGGTCAGTAAAACGAGCTGAAGAACGTTTAAAACGGCCAAGCTGTCCAGAAGAATCAACGATGCCCCTAGCGACGGTATCTTTTCCGGAACCGGAATACCCTGCTAGGACGATTGGCACGTGAAGCTGAGGAGCGTTAGGTGACATTTGCGAAAACCTTAAATCAGAATAGGAAAAATCGCAAGAGAATTGACAAATTTTAGCAATATTTTTATATATAAATAAAATTTTAGCTTTGAGGAGAAGAAGGAAGAAATGCGTAGACATCCAAAAAACCCTCACCAAGTAAATGGTGAGGGGGAAGTTGCCTATCAGCAAACGAAAAATTTTGTGTTTGTTAGCTGAGGAACTTTTGTATTGGTTTTTAGTCTAAGCTGATGGCCTGGTCATTTATTTTATAGTCACCGCCTTGTGACTCTCTGTTGACGTGTACGACGTTCTCGAATATAAGGTGAGATCGCGTACAACCAGAAGTATGTCGAGGTATCCCCGAAGGGACAGGCCCAAGCAAAGACAGATAGAGGAATACGAACCAAAGAATCTTAAAGATTAAACCTTGTAGCTTTTCTAGGGCAAAGGGCATAATATTTTTTAATAACCTTTCGCGAGGATAGTAAGAAAATTTTTATGTTTGTATTTTGTATAAGGTTTTGGTTTGATTTTTGTTTTGGATGAACGTTGATGCCTATGACAATCATCATTGTTCAGAAGTATTTTGTTTTTGAGTGAGGATCAGTATTCCCCTGTCCGTCTCTGTTTAGGAGAAGATAGGGTGTAGAACTTTCTGTTTGAAGTTCTACGTCTTGCGGCCGGTGTGTCAATGGACTAGCTGAATGATTCACATCACTATATCCGTACACATGATGATCGTCAAATTTCTAACATGTACGTAATGTACAGTTATGGTTTATCTTAGAATTTCAGCTTCAAGATATCGCTAAAAATCAGTCAAAATCGACTGAAAAAAGTTTTCGTCAGGAGTAATTCCGGTGAAAATTTCGAACTGTTTCATCGCCTGACCAAGAAAAAGATGATCTGCCGTGACGATATTCCATCCTGCACGATCCGCTTCTCGCAAGAAACGTGTCATACGCGGATGATATATGGACTCAATCGCAATCCCGTTCCCATGTTCTTCCCAAAAAGAAATCGGAAGAGGGGAAATATCCTGAGTATTTGCATCGCCATTCATACCGAGCGATGTTCCTTGGAAAATAAGATCAAAAATTTCCGGCGAATTCGCGTGCGCGTCTTCATTTGAATCTTCGCGATACTGAAAAATTTCTGGCGAAATATATTCACCACCAAACTTCTCAGCAATTTTCCGACCTTTTTCCTCTGTGCGATTACAAATAAAAACGTGAGCACCAGCTTTTGTGAAAGAATAGATTGCACTCCGCGCTACACCACCAGCTCCAAGAACAAGAATTCGTTTCCACTTTAATGAAGCGATTGGTTTGCGACTTTGCGCGAGAGCGATGTCGACACTTTTTTCGACGCCACACCAATCGGTGTTATAGCCAACGAGGTGCCAGGCGCCATTCCCGTTCCCGTCGTTCCTGTCCGTTTTTTTAACTCGCTTAATCGTATTGATCGCACCAATTTCCTGAGCAATGGGGTCAACTTCGTCAACGAGCGCGAGACAAGGCTCTTTGAAAGGATGAGAAACTGCGAGACCATCGAACGCGCCACCATGAGCGCTTGAGTCGCCCTTCCGCATTGCCTGTAAAAAGTTTGTAAGTTCGGATTCTTGAAGGAGAATTGGCTCAAAAGTTGCATCAATTCCGTACTTCTGGAAAGCTGCCGAGTATAATTTCGGAGATAAACTGTGCGATACTGGATTGGCAATAATGCCGAAGCGCTGCATAATGCGAGTGTATCATGCAGATAATTCCTATTAAAACCAGAAAAATTCAGCCAAAAGACTCGCTTCTCGAGGTGTTTGCCGAAGGTCTCAAAAAGGCGCAAGTGAAGCTGCAAGACGGCGATATTGTAGCAGTCGTTTCGAAAGTTGTGGCTTTGACCGAAGGTAGGCTTGTTCACATTGGTTCAACAAAAGACTCCAAAAAAAATCTCCTGAAACTCATAAAACAAGAGTCAAATTGCATTCTTAACGCAAAGGATGATGACTTTTTGCTCACTATAAAGAACGGAATCTTAACGCCAAATGCTGGAATTGATCAGTCGAATATTCCTGAGGGCTATGCGATTACCTGGCCACACGATCCGTATTCATCAGCAAAAAAAATACGCAAACACATACAAGAAAAAACTCAGCTTAAAAAAATCGGTGTTCTTATTTTCGACTCATGCATCATGCCGCTTCGTAACGGTGTTGTTGGAATTTCCCTTGGTTACAGCGGATTTCAAGGGATAGAGGATTATCGTGGAAAAAAAGATTTATTTGGAAAAGTTCTGCGAGTCACGCAAAAAAATCTCGCTGACGGACTGGCAACTGCAGCAACGATTATTACAGGGGAGGGATCGGAGTCGACGCCATTTGTCGTTATTCGCGGAACGTCAGTGAAGTGGAAAAATACCATTAATATGTCAGAAATGAGCTGTCAACCAAAGGAATGTTTGTACAAAGATCTTTATCCGGACGAGATTTTAGGGAAAAAATCTGCTATGCTAAAAAAGTAATCGACATTATCTAATTATCATGAGCTCCATCGAAACAGACAAAACCATAAAAACGTCACCACAGCTCTTTCGCATCGTCGTCCTTGCCTCCACAAATGGAACCGACCTCCAGGCAATTATCGACGAGATGAATGTCGGTAAAATGCCAAACATCGAGCTCGCCGCGGTCATCTCCAACAAAAAAAACTGCTACGCCCTCGAGCGAGCAAAAGCCCAGGGCTTCAAAACCATCTACATTTCATCAAAAAATCCTCAAACTCACGCACCACGAACTCGCGAAGAGTTCGACGCGCAGCTCCTCAAATCCATCACCGCACTCAAGCCAGACCTCATCTGTCTCGTTGGCTACATGCGCATTCTTACGCCAGAATTCGTTCGCCATTGTTCCACCCAAAATATCCAAATCATCAACGTGCATCCAGCGCTCATTCCGAAATTCTCCGGCCCAGCATTCTTTGGAAAAGCCGTTCACGAAGCCGTCCTTGCCGCAGGTGAAACAGAAACCGGCATGACGATTCACCGTGTAGATGAAAACGTCGACTCAGGTGAAATTCTCATTCAGAAAAAAGTCGCCGTCGATCCAACCGACACGCCGGAGTCTCTCAAAACCAAAGTCGTTGCCCTTGAAAAACAATACTATCCAGAAATAATCCGCCAGCTCGCGGCAGAAAAGTTCAAGGATCTTTCATTATAAAAACGCCTTAATTCCAACTCCCTGGATCAGTTTCAGGATTGTTGTCATCAATCAAATAAAACGCCAACTCAGCACGAACGATATCAATTCTTTCACGAAGATCACCGCTCACATATTGAACATCTTGCTGAAGATCCATCTTATCCGGAGGGGAGTATTCAAGAATTTTAGATCGGAGTAGGTGATGTACGTATTGCGTAGGGTCGACGCCTCTACGAAGGGCTTCTTGGCGAAGAGCAATAGGGCCATTGTGTTTGCGACCAATATCAGCAAGAGTCCCGCTGAGACAGAGCGCAAAATTTCTACCAACAGGATTTGTTATGGCATAGACCCACTCATCTCGAGAAACGGAGGATTTTGAGCAAATATTGAAATAGGTGAGCGTCTCAAGAGCCACGAGTTCAGAAGATATAGACATAGGGATACTTCCAACATGATAAGGGAGCTCAACCTGAAGTGTCTGCCCAGGAGCGTGTTCAACTTTTTTCAATGCATCAACAAGATCTCCGAATGCTTGAGGAGATTTTGCGAGCATAGTTAAAGAAAGCGCACTACGAAGAAAGCTTTCATAATTTATTGAAGCGTCATTCGGATCTAAAACAAAAGCTTCATTGATATCCGGAACATCTGAGGACGACATTGTTATGCAAAAATAATAAGAGGTCAGTATAAGCGAAAATCCCTTAGAATCAAGCCTTTTTCAGCTTCGCCATCATCTTTTCACGAGCAGATGCATCCATGGTTGCGGTATTATCCTTCATCACGAGTTCCCATTTCCCATATACGAATTTGCTATCAGGAATATCCTGCCAAACCGTAATACCCGCCCCAACAAAACAATTATTTCCAACTCGTACACCAGGCATCAGGCTCACATTAATTCCAACGCGCACATTTTCACCAATAATCGCACCAAGTTTATTCGTTCCGCAGTCGACGCGAGTAGGTTCATCACTATTTCCAACATTCACGGCGATATTCTTTTCATCAAGCCGTAAATTGCCAGTCACCGTTCCAGAACCAAATGAACTATTCGATCCGATAACGCTATCGCCGATGTAATTCGTATGTGTCCAAACACTATTTCCGAGGAAACTTCTCGCAATCTCCGTTCCAAAACCAGCGACACTTCCAGCGCCCAAATGTGACTCACGCACGAGAGAGTTATTGGCAATGATACAATGTTTTCCAATATATGCTGGTCCTTGAATCACCGCATGATCAAATACTTTTACGCCATCCTCAATAATCACCGAACCGCGAATAATAGCGCTTTTTGCGACTACGGCTTTTTTAGAAATACTTGGTTTTTTTATGCCGCGATCATGCACCAACTTCTCAAAAATAGTCTGCCACACGTTGATTAAGTGCCATGGATACTTCACCGCCTGCCACTCACCGTCATATGGAAGTGCGAAAAATTTCGCACCACCCTGAATGAGTGAGTCGAGCGCAACTTCGTACTTGTCATCACGACTTGTCTTCACCTTCTTGAGTGCGGCAAATAATTTCTTCGGTTCACTGTGATAATGGAAGACGAGATTTACGAGATCACTTGGCTCTTTTCCAGCGCCAGGTTTTTCAACAATGCCTTCAATTTTTCCTTTTTGTGAGCCATTTTTGACAATCTTCAAATATCCACCAGGGAAGTAGCTCGTGACTTTTTTCGCGACCAAAAATCCATCAGCGGAATTTGTAGGTCCATTTTTTCCAGACTTTTCCGAACTCTTGATCGCATTTTTGAGAAGCGCAAAAATCGAACTCTCCACAATATCATTTGAGCTCACGACAAGAAACGCATCATCGCCAATCCACTTTTCAGCGCTCAATACGGCACCAGCCATACCTTCCTCTAATTTTTTCTGTTCCAAAATCGCAAATGGTTTTTTCATTCGAACATCAATTTTCGCGAGATCATCGAGATTGTGTCGTCCACCAATTATCGCAATATCCGAAAAACCAGCCGCAACGAGCTGCTCGATTTGCCAAGCAAGGAGCGGCTTCCCGCAAAACTCAATAAAGTTTTTATCAGGAAGGGGGTCCATGCGTTTACTCTGACCAGCAGCGAGGATGATAACTTTCGGGAGGATCATAAAGATTCAAAAATTAGCTCACGAGTTCTCCGAGTCTATCGGTATTAATCGCACTTCGTAACTCGATACCAATGCGTTCACCATAACTCAACGAGTCGCCAAATAAATATCCGCTATACGGAGTAAACTTGGTTCCAGGAGAGCCAGGAATGCGCATGCTGACGTCAAAAATCACGAACTCCTCCTTTCCATCTTCAGCAACAACCGCGCCCTGAAGTGCGAATGGTCCGATCATTCCAGGAGTAACTTCTTTGTCCATAATTTTCACAAACTTCTCGCCAATCGCATATGCTTTTTCGACGAGTGACTCTTTCATCGTGACGGCGTAGTGGCCTGTCTCAATCATTTTTGGCTGCTGATGTTCCAAAACCTGCAATTGCTGATCAGCAGGAAGCCGCAAGTAGCCATCCAAATTCGTCTGTCGTCGAGTATCCGTTCCGATCAATTCAAGTCGCTCGCTCAACGGTGAATAAAAGAAATTCAAGTTCACATGCGCACCGAGAATATACTCTTCGATCGTTGCTTTCTTGAATGACTCCATCGTGATTTTGCCTTCTGCAGCCATTTTTTCAGCCGTCTCAAGACACTGCTCTGGTGTCGATGCAAGAAAGAATGCACGTTCATATCCACGTGTCGCCTCATTCACTTTTACAATCGCAAGTCGATCGATATCCTTGTATGATTTGAAAATTTTTGGTGTTCGAATTCCGGCCTGATCAAGTAACCAATACTGATTTTTTGGCTGATCACGCTCTTCGAGTTTTACGGCTTCACGATTACCATAAATCGGCACATAGAACTGCTTTTCGATCTCTTCAAAATTGCAATATACCCAGAAATATCGGTTGTGAACGAAGATCACATTCATCTTTCGAAGTCGCTCCTGAATCGCAGGATTCACGATATCGGAAAACTTATCGACGACGATCACGTCATCAACGCATCCAATTTCGAAACCAGATTTTATATTTTCACTTCCACAGCCACCTTCATCATCACCACAGCCGCCGCCTTCACTTCCGCAACCTCCGCCACCACAGCAGCCTCCTTGCTCTTTTTCTATTTCCTCTTCGACCGCGCTACATGCGCATGCGCTCGTCCCAGCGTCTTTTCCGCCGCAGCATGTACCTTGTTCTTTTCGTGCATCACGCTCGGCTTTTTTGCTCATCTCGCCACTCTTTTCCCAAAACGACCGAACTTTATAATATTCCGTATACGTTTTTTCACGACCCTTCTGCGCAATAACCAAAGTCTTGAATCCAAACTTTTTCACACCATGGCAAACATCGAGCGCACTATGTCCACCGAGAACACCAATTGTAATCTTGCTTGGATCGTATTTCGCGACAAGCTCTTGAATATGTTTCTGAGTAATTTTTGAGGCCATGAATATGAGATAGTTTAGAAAGTGTAGAATCAAAGGCGAGTCGCCTATTTGTGCGCGCAGTATAGCAAGTTTATGGCAAGCTGCACACCAAAAATTGACTTTTTAAAAAATAATGACCTGATCTCAAATTTCGGCGCCGAAATTTCCAGCTTTAAAAATGGCGATTTTCCAATGAAGATGTTATACCAAAATAGTAATATAAAAAAGTCAATATTGGCATAAAGCCAAGCCATATTTCTCTCGCCGATATCGCGTAGTTATTTCTATTTTTCTCGGCTTCTCTACACCCCCTTCGCTAAATACCCGTGAATATTGCGAATGCCTTCCAGGTCGCCACTTCGTACATAAGCATTTTCCGCATCCGCCAATAATCGTTGAATTTGCGCATCACCTTTGCGCAACCGGGTAAGCCAGTGCTTAAAAGCATCATCGCGCACATCATGCTCCTGAAAAAGAACACGTATAACAGAAAAAAGATATCGATAGACTCCAGGAGATTTTTCGCGAGCAGTTGGTTTAAAAAGATCACGAATGTCATACGATCGACCCGCAGTTGGATCAACAACAAAGTAGCGCGCATGTCCGCCGTCAAATCGCTTCACCACCACATATCCATGTCCAGAGGTATCATTTTCGAGTGGATCATATTGAGTATCTGCAACATAGCGAACATCGGTATCCGAACGAACACGCATACCCGTAGTAGTATTTCCTTTATCGCGCAAATGCTCAACAGTACTGACAAAAAGCAGAGCCATATGCCGACAAATCATATCTTGCTGTTCCATAATGAGACCTAAATGCACTTTTTTCCCAGAGGGATATCTGGCCTCTCGATACCGCTTATCAAGCATTCGATGCGAGTATGGAAAATCTGCAAAAATTTTTCGCGCAATAATGCCGAGTAACTCTTCAAACTTCGGGACTCTACCTGCCGATCTCATCTGTTGAAAAACAGTATTTGCATACTGCTCTATTTGATTGATATACGCAGCAAGTCCTCGATCTTTTTCGTAATCGACGACAATCGCCTCCATTCGACCTTCGAGACTTTTTGGATAACACACGCCTCCCTGAAGATTTTTGGTACGCGTCGTAATGCGTGGCCGACCTTCGTACATATCAGCACTTCCTCGAACAGGATTGGCAACGCTATAACCAGTATGTCGTAAAATATTTGGATCTCGAGGAGGTGTGCCTGGTGGCATAAAAAGCGCGAAAAGTTGAAGCTGAAATACAAGTAAATTATAACACAAAATAAGAATATAAGCAAATTTTATACGAGATGGTAAAAGTAAAACAAAGCTAAAAATTAAAAATAATAGGCACGATAATTGACAAATAGAAAAATATATGTAAAATAAAACCTTTATTACAAATAGCAACACACATGGGAACTCCATTGAATCAGTCTCCAGAAAGCGGAAAAAGAGGACCAGTAGCTCCGCAAAAGCCAAAGAGTCAACCTCAACTCCCGCAAAAATCTCCAACCCCCGTAGATCAGGGGCGTCTCATGTCACGTAGAAGCCTTTTGGGAATATTGCTAAGTATTGCAGTTGTTGCGACAGGTGCGAGCATTATTGGGCGTGACTCACCACAAGATAGCGGAGTCAGTAAACCAGATAAGCCACACGGCAAAAAAGAAGAAAAAGAAACAAATGATCGTACTGAAGAGCTCAAAAAAGTAGCTAAGGAAATGAAGAATTTTTTTCGCGCAGTAGCCCAGAGAACGACACCAAAAGATAATGATCTTTATGATGAGTACGTGGTACAACTGAAAAAAATAGACAAAGAAGATGAAAAAGAACTTCAAATGGATGCTTTTCGTGAAGCCGTTATGAAATATCTTGCATCTGAGTTATCTCTGACTCCGGAAGAAAGAGAAATGATGACGCACAATAAACACTTTATGAGCCGAACATTAGGTCTCATAAATATGACATGCGCAGGAAAAAATATAGCAGGCGGAAAGTTGCAAATGGATGGAAAAGCGATAATTGCGAAGCATTATAAGCATTTCAGGGAAGACACTGATATGGGGAAGGCGATCACATCATCAGAAAAATTAGCAAAACTTATTGACCCGGATTTGCTCTTTGCTCTCATTGGAAATGAGACAGATTTTGTAAATTTCTACAACAGAGCCGAAGGCGTTCATGGAGCATTTCAGTTTACATCGATGATGCCACCATCGGGCAATACATTTGATCTTCCAAAAGACCTGGACAAACAGCTCAAAAGAGGAAAAGACTCAAGTGATAGTGGACAGTTTGGTCACTACGTTACACTGCTGCGAAAGAAGCATTACAATGAAATATACGAAGAACTGGATGATATTAGAAGTAATGACATGCGAAAACAAATCGCCATGTGTCTCGGATTTATTTTTGGAAATATGGAGGCGATAAGTGATCAATTTGCTGATAATCCAAAGGTGAAAGACGACTATAAATGGTTAATGGCTGTAGCATTTTATAATGCAGATATTGCACGCATCAATGAAAATCTTGGAAAAGGAAAAGAGCTGAATAGGAAATTAGATGCAGGTTCTGTGTCTGCATTTATTGAAACATTACCGTTCTACAAAGGATCTGGCGCGGGAAAGCTTTATGTTCCACGCTTCATTGCAAGATTTGCACTTCTCAAGGCAATTGATGAAAAAGGTGACGTAGGGGAAGTAACAGAGGAGGATCTGCTACAAGAGATGATACGGGGAAGTATGAAGTCAAATTTTGGACTTCCATTTAAAGATAGGAGGGAAGGATAAGAGGCCAATGTATTGAAAAAATGCACGGTAGATTTACATAATATCCTTACAAATTCAAATACTATGACACGCAATACGCCTCCAATTCCCGGACCTGAAAGACAAGAAGCAAATACCCCTCCTTCATCCGCTCGTCAGTACATCTCAAGAGCTGGCAGGAGACAAATGATGACTCAAGCCAGACAAACTCTTGGAGCTATTGCTCTCGCCCTTGGCGTTGGTGGTGCAGGATATGCAGCACTTACAGAAATTCCACGAACGACTGTAGAGGAAGGATCCAAATTGTTTTGGACTGATGATGGGCGAGAAGCTCGAACATGGTATCAAACATCCGGAACTCGTTATCTCCTCGGTGACTTAAAAGACGGAAAATTCTCAACATGGAATGGAAGCTTTACCGAAGGCCATTTTAAACCACGGAAAGATAAATTTTCAGGATTAGAGCTTGACGGTCATGGAAAAAGATATGACCCACGCGGAGAGAGTGATGCGAATCGAGACCAAATATTTCATGATTCCAGGGCGCTTCGAGAGGAAGGTGAGTTCAAAGATAACAAGCTCCACGGCCACGGAAAACGTGAAAGAATGGACGGAACTGTTATCGAAGGTGAGTTCGCTTACGGTCTCCCAAATGGCCACGTAACGGTTACGTTTAAAGATGGTTCCATGGTTGTAGGTGAATTTAGAAATGAGAAACCTGCATCTAAGCGTGATCCATTTTTAGATGGTCAGCCGATACAGCTAAAACCAGGAGACTCAATTTCTTTCAAATTTTCAAAGTCTCCATTGCAAGGGCTTGTTCGCGGTAAACACACCGATGCAAAAGGCGAAGTTATCTTCGACGGTGAAGTCGATGAAGATCAGGTAATGGTGAATGGTTTTGAGCGTCTCAATATGAAAGGAATTGGTGTATATACTGGCGACGTGAAGGATAAAATGGCTCACGGAAAAGGAAAATTAACACTTGAAGACAGAAGAACATTTGAAGGCACATTCAATCAAGGGGCACTTGTTGGTCACAATATTTTCATAGACCTTTATGATCAGAAGTTGTACGAAGGAGAGATGAAAAATGGCATGCCAAACGGAGAAGGAATACAAATTTCCTGGAATGGAGAGGTTCAAAAAGGAACATTTGTAAACGGAAAACTTCAACACGGGAAAAAAGTCGATATGTCAGGCAATGTCAGTGAGGGTGATTTTCATAAAAACGGAAAGTTGATCACAGGTCACGTAACGTACAATTCAAATTCGCTTCCTTACTATGATTATGATAAACAGATTGTTGAGACAGACGTGCAATTTGGAGTTCCGAACGGCCCAGGAAAGATCAAGGTAAATTATACAGAAATAACCGGTTGGTTTGAAAACGGGAAATTTTCCAAGAATAAGCCAGGTGAAAAAGTCGCATCAGGAAAACCGGCCGAGTATGTCATGACACCTAGTGGACAGAAGATATTTCGTATCACACAAGATACAAGAGTAGCATTTTTTAACGGTTTCTCAGGATCATGTTACTGGGTGCCAAAGAGTACAATACCGAAAACCGGTACCATAAAAGTCGATCCAGAAGATCTTCCAGAAGAAATGCAAGGAGAGCCAAACTGCGGACGATCAATCCCGCATCCGAATCTTTTTGATGATTAAGTTTTTGGTGAGTTTTTAGTCACTTTTATCCCAACACTTCCTTGAGGCGGTCACTCTCGATCGCCTCTTTGATATCGCGAGCGACACGACGACCAGTAGACATCGGAACGTCGTAACGGAGCGCGGTATAAGGTGAACCATCGATATATGGATTCGTACCCGCAACGATACGAGCAGAAATTTCGAAGACGAAGAACTTCAAGTCAGGATCAACGATCGCTTCCAAACAGAAAGGTCCAAATAATCCCTGCTCTCCGACACCTTCGAGGCCTCGGGACTTTTCGACGACGCGGCGGCCCATTGCAAATAAATCAGGGAGCATGCTCTCGCGAACAACGATCGGCATGTTTCCAGTGATGGTGTAGCTCGTTCGAATATTAGCATCGAGCTGATCTTTTGCAGCGATACGTCCAATAGAATCAGCGTTTGATTCATAGCGTTTATCAAAACTCATAATCTCGAGTTCATCATGCAAAGGTGAATAGAAGTAGTGCGTGTACAAAGGAACTCCAACGATATATTCCTGAATAACGTAATCTTTTTCATTTGGATATTCACGAATTCGATCATAAAACTCCTCAGGAGTTTTTGCGACGAAATATCCCATACCGCCTTTAGCACCATGGAACTTAATAATAGCTGGTCGATCAATTTCCTCCGGCGTATTGAAAATTTTAGGAACGCGAATACCTGAGTCGACAAGCCATTCTCGAGACTTCACGCGATCGGACTCCCATGTGAGAATTCCGCGAGTTCCATAATGCATCATCGAAATATTTCGTACCTTTTCTGCACCGATATAGCTCACAAAACTTCCATGAGGAATCATGATTGCATTTTTCGTCTTGAGCTCTTCCTCAACAGAAAAAAAATCGCTGAACTTCTCAATTTCAATAATTTCATCAGCAACTCGATAACTTCGATATGGTTCACTTTTGCCCTTCTCGCAGATGACAATCGTTCGGAATCCCTCGTCTTTTGCGCCCTTCAGAATCTGAAGTGCTGAGTGGCTTCCTAGGGTCGCGATAGCATAATCTTTGATAGATGGCATAATTTTTTAAAGCTGAGTGACGAATAATTTTAAATATTCTACAAATTTTGACGAAATTTGTCTAGTAAAAATTTTTTCACACAAAATATCAACGCAAAAAATGGAAAGATATACACAGAAAAGGGTTATCCGTCCGTTACAGATAACCCTTCCCCCCTAACTCAAAGGTCGATATATGAAAAATAAATTTCTAGAGCTCAACTTCAGAGCGTGATCGAGATCGTGCATTTGCATTACTTTCGCCACATGCCTTGAGCTCTGTAGACATTGTAGTGACAGATGTTTTTCGCGCAGCTTTCAAATCATCTTTCTGTTTTTTAACAGCAACCTTGAAATCCTCTCCTGCCTTTTTCAAAGCATCTTTTTTTGCGGCCTCATCAGTAAGTGCAAGTGCTGCAGTGATGGCAGTTTTTCGTGCAGTAAGAGCGGCTTTTACTCCCGCATTGTAAGTGTCGAGAGCAGTGAGAGTGGACATATCGCGCTTATCAAGAGCATCAAAAACACATTGTGTTGTAAGAGGTGCTTTTTTCTCCGAATGTTTTAACTGATGCATTTCTTTCGCAGCGAATCCGTTTTCAGGAAAGCCATGTTCCGCCTCGGAATCTTTTGCAAAAGCGACGCCTGTATTGGTAACAAGAAGAGAAGCGGCGATAGCCATAGTGGCCAAACTTTTTGTAAACATAAATAAAAGATTAAAAAGTAAATAGTACTCATTCATACGGAAGGACCTCACCACCGGTTACACAAAGATGATTGACAGAAAAACCGATCCTGGTAATTTCTATTCATATGAGTCATGCAAAAATTACATCAAAAGAGCTTCAGGAAGCCTGTGAAAAAATAAATGTCGGTCAGGCAGTTTTGCTCGATGTTCGTGCACAGTGGGAGCGAGAAGAAGAGGGTTATGAGCCAAAGGCGATGCATATGGATTATGAACTTTTCACCGAAGGAAAACTCCCAGATCTTCCAAAAGATGCGACGATTTATGTTCATTGCAAAGCTGGTGGACGGGCAGGTGTCGTTGCACAGGTTATGCAAGCTCACGGCTTTAAAAATGTCTTCAATCTAGGTGGGTACAAAGACTGGTGTTCTGTAGCTAGAGCGGCTTGAGGAAAAATCGATTTCGTGATATAATACAAAGAAATAAAAATATTCGAAATGGCTAACGTTCTCATTCTCAACCGCGACAAAGAAGGTACCATAAATGGCGCTGCCGACTCAATTGCATCAAATGCATTGAGCGCTATGGTAAAAGCCCTCGGCCACACATCAACAATTTCAACACTTCGCGATCTCGGCGAAACACTGCCTGAGAATACGCAGTATGTTTTTTTCTATCCAGATCTCATTCAGATGATGACCATGGAAAAGTTCATGCGCGCCCACCCAGAAACAACATTTATCATGACAACCGCCTCAGCAAAAGATCGCAGTTTTAGTCCGAATGCCGGAGACGAACACACATTCGATAATGTAAAAGTTCTTCCACGGCCCTTCAGTGTGGATACACTGAAGGGGATTTTAAATAATCGATAATATATTTCTAGATAAGAAGAAATGGACTCGGCGAACGATATTTAATATCGTCATATCGTGTCCTTGGCATATATCGCATGAGAAATTCCTCATGACGATCGATAATTCCTTGTATAGTGTATATAGGAGCTCCCATAAGGAGAGGAATTCCGAATTTATTCTTTGCAAGTTGCTGAGGCTTAATTCTTACAAAAAGCATGCCCTGTTCCGAAGCCATTGTATTCTGAGCATCATAAAAAGGTTTTCCCTTATGGCTTTTTGGAAGATATTTTACGTGAGCATTTGGATGAGTAAAACCGCCAACAATAACATTTGGAGGTAGCTCGAATGGTTCCGTGACATCACGTCGAGTGTCTTCAAGATGGTTGAGTATTTCAATCGGAGAGTAATTGTTAGGATCATGCGGAAAAGACGAAAAATAAAAAAGATTTTCAACAAACGCTCGCACAAAAGGATCAGGAATGGTAGATGGAATGTTTTGTTCATCGGCATCGAGTCGATGTTCCATGATAGGCGATCTTACATGCGCCTGGATGGCCTTGATAGTGTGATATATTTGTCGATACGCCAAGCCCTCTGGAGAGGCAGGAGGTGCCTTTATCGGCGGAGAAGCTTGAACGTAGGAAGACGGATTGGTAATAAGACGAACTGTTTGAAGGTTTTTCGTAGGAACAAAAAGTGGTTGAATGGAATTCATAGAATGAAAAATTAAAAAGAAAATACAAAAAAGACTCTCGATATTCAGAGAGCCTAAAAATCTGCGTGTAGAAATAGTTTTATTGTGGCATGCGCCACCAGCTCCTCTGAATATGTGAGAAGTCGGTAGACCAAGAGCGACGAATGATGAAGAAGATATTATACTTCATAGAGTGTGAGTATAATATATATAACAAAAACAGTCAAATCATGTTTTGACGGACTAATGCCGGAAGAATCTGAAGCCTGTCGTAACCATTGAGAGGCCGAGTTCGTCGGTGCGCTTGAATACTTCGTCGTCACGGATTGAGCCACCTGGTTGAATGATGGCGGTAACGCCGTACTTCGCTGCAGCCTCTACGCCGTCAGCAAATGGGAAGAAGGCATCTGATGCCATGACGCTTCCTGGAATCTTATCTCCGCCCTTTGTAGCGCCAATGAAGACACTGTCGACACGTGACATCTGACCAGCACCAATACCGGTTGCAGTTTCGATGACACCACCATTTTTCCCAGGGAGTGTTTTTGCAAAGACGACTGCATTGGAGTGAACGTGTTTGACGACAATATTCGCGAAGAGCATCGCACGAATTTCTTCTTTTGTTGGAGCTTTTTTGGTGACAACCTTGAGTTCGTTTTCACTAACGATGTAGGTGTCTTTGGTCTGAACGAGAATGCCGCCAGCGACTTTTTTGATATCACGGCTGTGGAGATCGCGCTTGAGTTCGCCAGTTGCGAGGAGTCGAAGATCTTTTTTCTTGGAAAGGGATTCGAGAGCATTGGCGTTAAATGAAGGCGCGATGATGATTTCGAGGAACCATTTTTTGTCGAAGACGAAGTCAGCGATGGCTTGAGTGACGGGACGATTGAGGGCGAGAACGCCGCCGAAGGCGGACATAGAATCGACTTCGAAGGCCGCCGCGAGGGCCTCCTCCAAAGTATCCGCTGTGGCGACGCCACACGGATTGTTGTGCTTAATAATCGCGGCGGCCGGCCTTTCAAACTCTTTCACAAGTTCAAGGGCACTATCACCATCGACGATATTATTAAACGACAACTGCTTACCATGCAGCGCTTTTGCATTCGTAATATTTGAATCATTATTTTCTGGATTGCGGAAGAAAACCGCTTTCTGATGAGGATTTTCACCATATCGCATCGACATGACTTTTTCATAATGAAGATCGAGAAGTTCCGGCTCACCAAGTTGCTTGCGGAAGTAGTGGTCGATCGCCTCGTCGTACTGAAAAGTTTTCGTAAATGCTTTTCGTGCCAACTTCTTTCTCATCATAAGGCTCGTACCACAGCCCCACTGATCACCAGTTCCTCCAGAAATCTCATTCCAAACTTCATCGTAATCTCTCGGATCGACAACAACCGCAACGCTCTTGAAGTTCTTAGCAGCACTACGAATCATAGAAGGTCCACCAATATCAATATTTTCAATCGCCTCATCTTCGCTCACGCCATCACGCGCAACAGTTGCCTCAAATGGATATAAATTTACCACCACCATATCGATCAAGCCGATATTATGTTCGCCCAAAACTCGCATATGTTCAGGATTATCCCGAACCGCAAGAAGACCACCATGGACCTTTGGGTGAAGAGTTTTGACTCGTCCATCAAGCATCTCTGGAAAACCAGTGATATCGCTAACATCGGTCACGTTCAAACCCGCCTCCCGGAGTGCCTTTGCAGTACCACCTGTGGAGAGGATTTCTACCCCTTTTGAAGCTAATTTTTTAGCGAACTCAACGACACCTGTCTTGTCAGAAACACTGATGAGGGCACGCATACAAAGCTGTTAAGGGCTTAAAACGGCCAGACCTCGCGGAGTATAGAGAAAAAACGTCACTTTGTCCACACTTAAATACGTAATTTCAGCCTCTACTTTTCTAGCCCAATAACAAAGTTTTTCAATATTTCTGATATAATAAACCAGGCAATGCACGGCGAGTAATTAATAATTCAGAAAAAATATGAATATCGTAAAGCACTTTGCAAAAAGCTTCTTAGGGATCTCATTCTTTTTTGTTTTTATGTTTATTGCGGCGGGTAAAATAAATTATCCACAAGGTTGGATATATTTTGCGATAAGTGTTTTTGGATTAATGATAAATATCATCACAACGAAAAGTAACAGCGAGTTGATCGCCGAAAGATCAAGTCCAGGATCAAGTATACAATCCTGGGATAAAAAAATATTAGGACTCTCGGCAATAGTAACGATACTCTCTTACATAGTAGCAGGATTGGATTCTGGCCGATTTAACTGGTCGGGTTACTTCGATTTGAAAATAACTATCCTGGGCGCACTGCTTGTGATTACTGGCCAGATAATCTTTACAACTGCCAAATATCAAAACAATTTCTTCTCTAGCGTTGTACGAATTCAGAAGGAACGAAGTCACACAGTTTGTAATCGTGGGCTCTATAAATATATTCGACATCCAGGTTATTCTGGGATGATGTTGTCCTGGATTGGATTTCCACTAGTGTTAAATTCCGCATATAGCGCAATACCAGTGCTGCTAGGAATAATCCTCTTGATAGTAAGGACACGTCTCGAAGATATATTTCTTTCAAGTGAATTAACCGGCTACAGGGAATATATGAAAACAACGAAGTGCAAAATACTTCCTTTTATTTGGTAGAAAAATATATTACATGTCTGATTATTATCGCAACTTCTCCCGGAGTCCCGTAACCCACGCACCGGCGAGCTGTTCGACAGTTAATGAAAGTGAAACATCACCCGTAACGGTTAACATTTGTTCAGCGATAGTCGACCCGATTTCATAAGGAGTTACTCCACGCGCAACGCATGCAGCTGTAAATGCCGCAGCAGCATCAGATGAAACTTCAACAACAAATCCACCAGTTTCACTCAATAATTTTTTATCAGCTCTCAATGTTGCACCAGATTCATCAGAACCAACAATCTTTGTTGTATCAATTGACGCACCAACGCATCCAGAAAGTCCATCGGCTGTTTCGGCATAAGGCCCAACACACATCTCGGAAACCGCAGCGAGAAGACCTCCTTCGCTAATCGCATGTGAGCTCAAAACGAGGCCAGCGGCAACCACATCAGTCATTGCAAAAATTTCTTTCTCAACGGTCGCAAACTCAGGCATTGGAACATTTTTACCAAGTCCAAGTCCAGTCACGCGATAATACTCGCTCGCGCCACACTCATTTTTTCGGTCACCAATCACAAAAATCTTGCTACCAGCTTTTTTGAATTTCATCGTGACAGCTTTTCGTGAGTCATCAATTTTTCCAAAACACGCAAGAATAGCAGACGGTGGAACGCTTCCACTTGCACCTTCGTTATATAAACTGACATTTCCCGAAACAACAGGCGTGGCAAATTCTGGATGATCCTTGAGGTGAATTCCTTCGAGCGCTTCCTTGATACCACGAATACCATCAACAAGCTCCGCCATCTGAACAGGCTTCTCTGGATTTCCGTAATTCAAACAGTCGGTTAAAGCCTGTGGATAAGCGCCAACAGCGGCATTTGCACGCATAGAGGCCACAACCGCATTCGCACCTTGCCAGTACGCGCTGATATCTCCGTAGAATGGATTACCAGCGACGCTCGATGCGAGACCAACATATTTTTTCTCACCAAGTTCTTCGTTGTCGAGAAATGGTCGCATGACCGTTGCGTCAGACTCGCCACTTTCGATCACCATGTAACCCTGAACATTCTTGTCATATTTTTCATAAATCGCTTTTCGGAAGGCGACATTTTCGCTGCTTAATACTTTCAAAAGTATGGAACCAAGATCTTGTGGCATCTCAAAAGTTGGCTCAGAAAGAGCTTTTACGGCCGTCTCGTATGGACGATCATAGAGAAATCCTTCGGTGATGTGTTCCGATTTTGCATCACACATAACTTCACCGTTGTATTTCAAAATATAGTTTCCATGAGCAACTTTTCCAATCTTCGATGCGCGTGCATTTTCGCAAACGAGCGGAAGATTCCACTTTACATTGTAGTGGTCGAGAACGAACTGAGAAATGTCCGGATCGACTGCCCACATAAATCGTTCTTGAGTTTCACTGCAGGCGATAACTTGAGCAGGAATGCCAGGATAAGCCGTATGAATCTGTTCTAGATCAACTTGTGCGCCGAATCCTTTTTTCGCAACAAGTTCAACAGTTGAACAGATGTTTCCACCAGCACCGAGATCTTTGAAGGCAACTTTGTTGATCCATCCACGCTCACGAAGTTCTTTGAATAAGTCGTACGTGCTGACAAGAAGGTGTCGTTTAAGAAATGGATTTGGTTCTTGAACGGCAGATTTTTTCGATTCGAGTTCTTCTTCCGTCATAGTGCCACCATTTTTTCCATCATTATTTGCACTACCAAATGATGCAGATGCAAATGATGCACCGCCCATACCACTTCGATCTGTTGGCTTACCAACGGCAATAAAGTCATATCCACGATCCGCTGCTTCGTCGGGAACGTATGAATGAATCACGTCGGACTCACGAACGGTTCCAACCGCAACAACGTTGACGAGACAGTTGTCATTGTATCCAGGATGAAAAAAAGTATCGCCTCCGAGGTTTGGCACACCAATCGGATTTCCATAACCGGAAATACCCGAGAACACTCCGCCCGCGATCCATTTCGATTGATTTCGTGTAATATCGCCAAATCTGAGTGAGTCCATCGTTCCAATGACGCGGCCACCCATGCAGCAAATATCTCGAACGATTCCACCAACTCCGGTGGCCGCGCCCTCAAAAGGCACAATTTGCGACGGATGGTTGTGACTTTCATGAGCCACTATGACGCCATAGCGTTCAGTTTTTCCATTCGCATCGGTCATCTCCGTCAGCGAAAAAATTCCAGAATCCTCTCCAACTGGCACAATAACGTTTGGTGCCTGCGTAGGAAATCCTCGTAAATGCTTCCGGCTACTCTTGTATGAACAGTGCTCAGATCCCTGAATACCCCAAACGGTAGCTTCAGTTAACGTTGGATCACGCCCAAGAAGCTCGGCGACGTGACGCGCCTCGCTCACACTCAACCCGATTTTATGCTTCTTCAGAACTTCAACAAGTTCCTCATCTGTCAGCTTCGAAAATTCAAGAATGTCCTGCATAAGGGTAAAAATTGCTAAATTGCAGCTTTATAGTTGATATCCTTTACGTCGGCACTATAGCTGATCGGTTGACCTGAGGCAATCTTTCAAAATTCACTCCGACCAGATTATTTTAAAGCTGAATTCCTCCCCGGGGAGGAATTCGTCCTAAGTCACACCTCCAGAATCCCGCAAACCCTACCTCAAAGCTATTGACAGAAAGGCAATAATACACAATAATATCACGCTCGGGCTTACAGAAATCCTCAGAATACTCTTTCCAATGTTAGATAAAAACCCAAAATCCGGCACAACTACCACCATTTCTTCGACCCCAGAGAAGTCTTTTCAAGAAATGTCCCTGCCCGAGAAAAAGAAATATCTCGCAGAAGGAATAAGCAAAATCCCACGAGACCTCGGAAGAGGAATGTCAGGTGACGATGTTCTCATGTTACAAAATGCCCTGCTTATACTGGGCTACATGACCGTCGCACCAAACGGAAACTTCGGACCAAAGACAGAAGACGCTCTCGTAAGATTCAAACTCGCAAACAATCTTGCCACCGATCCAAACGACATAAAAACGAAACGCTTCGGAGGAAATACGAAGAAAAAGATAATGGAACTGCTTTCTGCCGAAGATCCAAAAGTTATACCAAGACCTCGATTGCCAGAAGTATCAAGGCCTTCGCAAAAAATTGCTACTCGACAAAAAAGAGTTCGAATGGGAATACTAACAACATTATTACCTATGGTGATAGGAGTGATAGGAGTGGCAGGAGGGACTTGGGTTGCAGTTGAATATGTGCCAAAATTAGCATATAAATTTTTCCCAGAACTTGATCCTGAAAATCAAAAATCAGAACCTTCTCCAGAGTCACCCAATCCGTTTTTCCCAGGTCACAAGCCGCCAACACCACCAGCGGAGCCACCAAAAGAAACGCTTGATAAGAAAATAGAAAAACTCCTAGGGGATAACGCATTACGAAAAAAGCTCGAAGAAGCAACAGTATTATTAGAGACAGGTGCTAAGAAAGGAGCAGATGGAAATACATACGTAAGTTCTTGTGCAGGATTTATTGTCGACAGGCAAACAGTGTTAACCGCAGCTCATTGTTTACGAGATGATACTCTTGGAAAGATAAAATCTCTCGATAGAATTATTGGCCTAGAAGAAGGGGGGCAGTTAAGTAGAAAGATAAAAACATTGTGGCCGGTTCCTGGTCACGACATTACGTTGGCGGCTAGTGGAGATACTGATTTTGGATTGATTCGATTTGATAAACCATATTTCAATCCATCTCGAGTCATTAGTGTTACGAGTACGCCACCATCTCCAGGAGAACCTTACATAATGATGGGGCATCCAATGGGTGTTCCATGGAAAATAGAAGGGGCCGCCTGGAAAGGCGTAGTACATGGAGATCCAAGGGGTCGACGAGGTAACGATGGGGTAAAGGGGGTATATGAATTATCCGGAGAGGTTCATGGTGGTAATTCCGGAGGTCCAGTGGTAAATGCAAAAGGAGAAGTTATTGGGGTAGCAGTTGCGTCAACGGAAGCCACTTTTTCAGATCAAAGAACATATGCCATTCCACTCGATCAGACGTATGTACAAGGGATGATTCATGAGTTATTAGACGAAAAACCTACGCCTACACCCGATACCCCCAAAAAAGAAAAAACTCCTAAGCCAAAAAAGAAAAAACATGTTCCTGAAATGAAAAAACATCAGAAAGGAAGAAGTGATCCACGCTCAGAATCAATCGAAGATTTATTAAAACAATTAGAGAGACAGAGAAGGGATCAGCGTAATCAAGATTGGAGATATCGTTAATCATATTTAACAAGACACAAAAAACCGCCCTTCGACTTCATATCGTTGGGCGGTTTTACATTGAGCAGTAAGTTCCGCGATAAACGCGAATGTTTGTGTTACTTTACAAACGGAATGAGTCCCATGAAACGTGCGCGCTTTACAGCGAGAGCAATATTTTTCTGAGCCTGAACTGGTACACCGGAGTAGTAACGTGGAACGATTCGTCCCCACTGTGAGACGAATTTTCGCATGAGCCAGAGATCCTTGTAATCGCAGAAGCGAAGGATCTTGTCGGTGTTTGCATTTTTTCGATTTTGGTAAGTTGCCATGGTAGTGATTGTAGATGCTGAAGCAAAATGTTGTTAGAAAACCTCGTTTTGTTCAGCGGAAATAAAAAATTAAAAGTTATCCTGAGAAATAGCCTCTCCAAGTCCGCCAAGATTGATATCCAGCTCGTCGAGAGGTGGTTCATCGGACGACCGGCCAGAACTTCCGCCATTGCTATTTCCGAATCCGGAAGTAGCAGCAGCCTCCATTTCCTGGTCGACACTATCCTGTTCGCCATCATGTTTTCGTTTCTCAAGCATAATAATGTCCTGAACAACGATTTCTGTTCGATATCGCTTGCCTTCGCCAGAAGTGTCCTCCCAACTTCGAGTCTTCAAATATCCCTCGATATAGACAAGATTACCCTTTCGAATGTACTTATCACAGATCTCCGCAAGTTTTGCCCAAGCAACAACCTCATGAAACTCAGTTGAACCATGTTTCTGATTGTCTCGAGTGCTCCACTGGCGATTCGTAGCAACGCCGAAGGTAACAACCGGCTGATTGCTCTGTGTCACTTTCATGACAGGATCTCGCGTTAAGTTTCCGATAATGATGACTTTGTTAATACTTCTCATAAATTAAATTCAATTAAGTTAAATGTACTTAAATGTAATAAAATTAAATTTGAATATCTGGATTATCGAGAAGAGCCTTGAGCTGTTCATCAACCTTGTCGAGAGAAGGTTTTGGCTCAGTTTTCATGACAGGAGCTTTTTCTACCTTTTCTTCTTTAGCTACAGGCTTTGATGCCGGAACTGGACCCTTATCTGTTTCTGGCTTCTCAGCTCGTGGAGCTGGTCGAGTAGATGGACGGCTGCGTCGATCCGTATCAGCCGCTTCTTTTGCTTTCTTTTCTTCCATCTCTTTGAGTCGCATCGCATCAGCTTCCTGAGCGTACTCCTGAAGACCCTTGAACTCATAGTTCTTTGGGCAGATAAGAAGAAGGTGTCGAACAACACCCATTTCGATTCGTACCATCTTTTCAAGTTCATTGATGAACTCAGTAGAGAACGAGAAATGAAAAGTTGCATAGTATCCGTTATCATACTTCTTGATACGGTATGCGAAATCACGGAGAGGAGTTACCTCATGGTTAATGACCTTGCCCCCGTGTTGGGTCAAAGCAGTTTTAAATTCCTGAACCTTGGCTTTGAGCTCCGGATCGGTGAGATCTGGTGGCAAAATAACCATAAGTTCGTACTCCCGAGTTGTCTCAGGCGCGACAGTGTTAGCCATCTTTCTTTGGGTTAGGTTAATAAGAACCTTAAGCCTCATCTACTTAGAGAAGAAGCAGAAAGTGCGCAGAAGATAGCAAAAACTTCGGTTTATCGCAAGAAAATTTTTACCGGGTAGTTTGACAAAGAATGGCATAATGGTAAAAACGTCATTTTTTAAACTCCGTGAAAAATAATATTTGGGTACAAAATAGCAAAAAGGTCAAGGTAAAGAGTATATAAAAAGTATACTCAAAAATGACAAATGTATACTCAAATAAATGGCTATAAATAAAGAAAATAAAGCATTTTATTACCCATAAAATATTCCTGTAATTACCATACTATTACATAAAGTCAATAGCCCCCCTCTGGACGAAAAACCCGCCTCGCGATAGAGTCGATAAAGAGGCAGAAGAAAGTATCAACTAATCCCAAACTGCTTGTCAGCTACAACACCTTCACAAAAAGTAAGCGCGATGGCTCGCCTAAGACGTCATGAACGTGTCTTTGGTAGCAGTAGCCTTCTTATGACAGGTCTCAAGAGCCTTCAGGAGCGTACGACAATGGTCGTACGTGGTGTTGGTAAAGCTACAGGCTTAGGATATGTTGGAGGTGCCGTAAAGCAGATTAAGGCTAAAATAGACAATCACGTTGTTCCCCCAACAGCAGGAACACTCTATAAAAGAGTCGGAGCTTTAACGGTAGGATTCGTTATGGTAACAGCTGTTCTTGGTGGCACATTTGACGTTTCATATGCTCAGTACGGAGAAGATGCCATTAATCAAGCTTCACAGGATGGTAATCTCATTGCAGATCAGGATGGATACATTACAAAGGTAAGCCCACAGACCGTCAAAACAGAAAGAACATTCAAGGATACTGCTGTATATACAGTTGAATCCGGCGATACACTTTCGGGTATCGCAAAGCAGTTTGATATTCATTCCGAAACGCTCATGTGGGAAAACGGAATTACTGCAGCGAGCAAGTTGAAAGTTGGACAGAGATTGAATATTCCTCCAGCAGATGGTGTTTCTCATCGAGTTGCCTCAGGTCAGACTATAGAGAAAATTGCAGCTCTTTATAAAGTTCCAACAGAAAAGATCGTTGCTATGAACAACCTTCAGGGTGGTGTCATTGCAAAAGATCAGGTGATTTTCGTTCCAGATGCGAAACCAATTCCACAGGCAACGCCAGTTTCATCGAAAACTATTGCAAGTGCACGAGGAGCTCGAGATTCGGCTTCTCGTAATACTCGAACCGTCAAAGGAGAGTCGACAACTGATAACTTTACCAATACAGACGCTACACCGGCAGCTGGAAAATTCATGATCTTCCCAACTATTGGTGAACTCACACAAGGATTCCATAAGGGTCACTACGCCTTCGATATTGCTAATAGAAGCAAGCCGCCTATTTGGGCTGCTGCAAGCGGAAAAGTTGTTGTTGCAACTATGGGAGTTTGGGCTGGTGGTTATGGTAATCACGTGGTTATTGACCACGGAAATGGTGTTCAGACACTCTACGGTCACATGGACCACCTTAACGTAAAATTGGGTGATTATGTGACTCAAGGACAGGTTCTTGGTCAGATGGGACGAACAGGTAACGTTCGTGGTATCACGGGCATCCACCTGCACTTTGAGGTTATTGATCACGGTGTAAAGAAGGCTCCATCTAAGTATTATTGATCTATTGAAGTATGAAGGACGTAAAAGCCTGGCTAGCATGGCTCTGGCATTTTCCTCGAAGAGTTTTGGCTGGAATAGTGAGCATATATCAGCGAACGCTTTCTCCTGATCACGGGATGATGAAGGGTTTTTTCCCGTATGGATTCTGTAAATTTGAGCCGAGTTGTTCGCAGTACATGAAAGAGCGATTATTGGCTGATGGAGTCGTGGTTGGGCTTATAAAGGGGTCGTGGCAGATTGTACGATGCAATCCTTGGAACAAGGGGAATCGAATGAAGTGAGGATCGTGAGGCTGCTTGGCGCTGGTCGTCGGTTGTTTTTGATCGCTAAGAGGTCATGCCCTCTAAAACGCCATTTTGCAGAAAGTATTCCAGGTGGAATACAAAATTATTCTCTGTGGAATAGCTTCTGCCAAAGATACTTTTAGGAAAGGTCACGTTTATACAGCTTAGATGTTCATATTAAAAAATATATAGAAAATATGTCTATAGAAACAGGGCTCTAGTAAGCGACAAACGGGGGTTGGCGGATTGCCGCTAAAGCAAAAGTCTGCTATACTTAGGAGATCTAAAAAAGAAAATTTTCAAAGCAAAAAACACAAAAATAAAACACAAAAAATCATGCTCAAGAAAATAATTTCACACTATCGGTTGAAGAAGGCGATGATAAAAGAGGCCCATATCAATGGCTCTCATTTTGATCACGCACCGCTTTTAACATGGGAGGCACCATTTCGTCATAAGCCAGAAAAAGGCTTCGTATGGCTCATATTGGCAGCACTCGCCATGAGTGGAATTTTGTACTATTCGATCACAAATGAAAACTGGTTCTTTGGAATTGCGATGGTGATCGCAGCATTCGCATATGGTGTTGATCACTTCGAAGAGACAAAAACGATTGAAATTAAAATCTCAGATATTGGCATTAAGATCGGAAAAAAGACAATTGCGTATTCAAACATAAAAGCATTTTGGATGCTCTATCACCCGCCATTTATCAGTCGATTATATATCCGCACACATCAAAAAATGATGCCGGATATCATCGTTGAATTAGCGGGAGTTGATCCAGCGCTGATACGAAAATATCTCGGACGTCATGTGATTGAGTGGGAGGGAAAAGAAGAAAGTTTCATGGATTTGACGGTACGATTACTCAAGTTATAAACAGAATTCAAACATAAATATTACAAACTAATATCACATGCCAGAGCGAAACGATATAGACACATCATCGGGAAACGAAGCAGAGATTCAGGCCGAAAGGGAACGTCGGAATGAGGGGAATGTTGCGAAAGAAAAATTTCTAAAAGAGCACGCCAAACCGGAAGAGGAGGCAGCTCTCAAGGATATTGACGATCGTTTCAATAATTTGAATATTACCGCAGAAAAAAGAGCAGAACAGTATGAGTTGCAAAATGCACAGGCTCTTACGGCGCTGAAAAAATATGTAAAATTTGCATACAAAAAACTCGGAGAGAAGATTCGACAAATAAGTGATCCAAAAGAACGAGATCAGTGGAGGGCGGAATTTGAAAAAACACGAGGAGATGTTGCAACATACACAGGTATTATTCAAGGCTTCCTGCTCGAATTTCAGGAAAATCATAAAGAAGGAATTGATTTGAAGGCCCTCCAGGAACTTGGCCAGAAAGGAAACGAAATTTTTGAACAGATGATTAATAACAAAGAGTACGGAAATATCTTGCACAAAGTAGTGGAGAATAAGCTCGATAAACTTTCATTTGATTTTATTTATAGCAAGATTCAGCGACGAACCGTCGCCGGTCCACTCAAGCCGGAAGATGCAATTGCGCTTCTCGATCAGGCAGGCGTGACATCAATTCTCTCGACCATGAAAGGTAAACAGCGTTTGGATTTTGCAGAGCATATTATCGATTCTGGAAAGCCAGACGCCCTCGCCATCCTCACTTCGTTCGTCGGCTCGGGCTATCTCTCTATGGGTCAGGCCGATCGACTTGTCGATCGAGCCATCGCAAAAGGCCTCGTACCACAAGCCCAAAAAGAAGCAGCGCTTGCCTCAATGCTCGCAGCCCAAGAGAAAAATGCAGAATTTGAACAGACGGTTGGTGATCGCCTCGAGCGACCGCAATACAAGAGTCAACTTCATCGTGTAATGGAGCCAAGATTTCTCGGTGGTCTTGTTCTTACAGCATGGAGAGGTATCAACCTCCTCGCAACATGTATGGCCTACCGCAAGGACTTCAAAGAGCTTCTCGGAAGTCCATATGTTTATGCTGATGTGGCAGGTATCTTCGCAGGAACGGCCCTCATGGGAAATCCAACGATTCTCGACTTCTTGCAAAAGGCATCAAAAGGCCAGAAAAACGAAAAAGAATTTATTAAGCGACAAGCAGAACTCATGGCACTCATGAGTCGATATGACGGAACATCAAAAAAGTATTTTGAAAAAGGCGGAACGGTTGAGGCAATTAACGCTATTCGAAAGGAGCATGCTGTGACTGGAAAGACAGAAGTAGCAACACTTCAGGAGATAAAAGAAGAGGCAAAAAAACAGTATGTTATCAGTAGAAATCCAGATCTCGCAAAAGATCTCGATGCGATGAATCCGGAGCAGCTCAGGCAATTTACGATTCTTGCAAACAAGGTGTACGAAACCCCAGCGATTATCGATACAAATAATTACAAAGGATACGTAGCAAAGGTTCGTCAGGCAGAAGGTCTCGTATCATAAATAACACGAATCAATACATAGGATATTCAAAACATCATGGAAAATAATCTACAAAATAGCGATCCGCGAAAACAGGAGTTCATCGATACGATGAAAGAAGAATTGATGGAACAGCAAAGTGCTGCGGAAATAGAGGCTATGGCTCAAGAAGAAAAGTTAACAGTCATTGCTCAGGTTCTTAAGAGTCAGCCATTGCAGAAATTTTATCTTGGTGATGATAAAGTATTTAATTCAGCAGAGGATGCTATCGGGTATGTAGAAAAGTTGGGACTCATAAATGATATAGCAAGTTTTCAGGACAGCTCATCTCGAAGACAAAAAGATCTCTTGCAAAGAAAGAAGCTTACAGCGGCCGTTTTACTCGGGAATATGAATCGAGAAGACGAGATCAGAGCAATGCTCCCACAGATAGAAAGGATTCGTCCGGCCGTAAGTATTTCTCCAGAATCAACAAAGAAACTCGCCGAGATAGATGCTAAAAATGCAAAGTTAGAAGAAAATGATGAGCAAGATCAAGAACAACAGATTGCAGAAATGGAAAAACAGCGAGCAGAGGAATCAAATCGACAGCGGCTTATTGCAGAACAAAAAAAGCGTGAACAAGAAGATAGTTATCAACTCTCAAGAAGAAGGAATAAAAAGAAAGGATGGTCTCTCGCGGCAAAAGTGTTCGGAAGTGCGGCAATCGTCGGAACGGGAACAGCGGTAGCAACAGCAGGATTTCCATTACTCTTTAAGGGACTCATCTAAAAAGGATAACGCTCAAGAATCAAACAAAAACATGAATACAAAAAAACACACATCAATTCGAATCATCCTTGTCACACTTATGCTCGTTATGGGCTTGAGTTTCACAGGTATGTTCAGCGCAAGTATTGCGCATGCTGATGAGCCAGCAGCAGCAGCTCCGGCGTCCGATACTGGAAATGGTGGTGCAGGAAATGGCGGCGCTGGTAATAGTTTGGCCGCAGGTCAGCTTGGAAATACAACCATTGGTGATATCACAAAAGGTGACGATATTATCGTAGGGCTTTCAAAGATTCTCGCAATTGGACTTCGTGCGATTTCGCAGCTCATCTGGCCACTTTTGATGTTCGGAAGTGGACTTTTGAAGAGTGACTTCTTATACACAGGTGCGATCGACATCAAGCTTACGGAAATGTGGATCCAGGTAAGAAATCTGGTCAACATTATTTATGTAATCTTGCTTCTTGCTGTAGCGCTTTATAACGTGCTCGGTTTGGGAGAGACCGTCGACTTTCTGGAAATTAAAAAAGCACTTCCGAAGATTATTCTTGGACTTTTGCTTGTGAACTTTTCGTATGCGGGTGTCAAAGTCGTGCTCGATGTTGTGAATGTTGGTACAACATTTGCCTTCTCGCTGCCGAGAACCGACCCAGAGCTTAATTTACAAACACAGGCGATCATTGCAAGTGCCTCAAAGAATATGTGTATGAACTCAGACGTAGAAAAGATTGCGAAAAGCGCGGAACAGTCCGGAGGAACAAAACCAGCAGGAGGAAAAGATAAAGCTCCAGCACCAGATTCATATCAGGGGCAGCTGGATGCATGTATGAAACTCAAAGGCGCATCAGCACAGCAAGCATGTAAAGATAAGGTTGTAGCAAACTCCAAGAAAGGTATTTGTATTGGTGATGAGCTTGGTAACAAGACGCTCAATCCAGAAGTGAAGAAACTGCTTTCAGATTGGAACATCGATGGCGCACTCACGATCATGGCAGTGAAGTTCATGCGTATGCAGGATCTTTCGCAAATCGCCGCAAAACTCAAAGATAATGTCACAATTTCGAATCTTGCGATTAATATGCTCTTCTCGTTGGTGTTGTACCTTATATATGGAATTAGTTTTATTGTGCTCATTGTGGTCTTGTTTGCGCGCGCCGCCGTCCTCTGGATGGTGATCGTCTTCTCGCCGCTCATCGTCGTGAATATGACCTTCCCAAATCTCGTCTCGCAACTCGGCGGCGCGGGCGATGCGGCAGGAAAAGTTATCAAAACACTGATTGCGCCAATCATTATCGGTTTCGTCCTCTCGATTGGCTACATCCTCCTCTCGACCATGCAGAACGTAAATTACGACGGCATTGGCTCGCTCATCAGTGACGTTCCAACATCAAACCTCGACACATTCCAAGACTTCATGATCGCTATCGGCTCAGTCGTCTTCGTCTGGATGGGAATAGAAGGAGCCATCAGCGGAACCATCGGAGAGTCTGTCTCTAACATGGTTATGAGTGCCGCAAAAGATGCTGGTGGATGGCTCGCAAAAGCACCGTTCTACTACACGCCACTCTTCCAGATCAAATCACCACATGGAACACACAGCGAAACCGTCAGCATGGGTACGCTCGCCAAAGCTCTCGATATCGCCAAATCTACGCCTGAAAATCACGCACATGAAGAGGCAGTTCGTATCTTTGGAGGAAAGGGTGGTCTCAGTGAAATTGCCAAGAAGGAGCAGCTTAATGAATTCATGAAAGGAAAAGATTCCGCTTACTTCCTCGAAAATGAAGAAAACAGAAATAATCTTAAAAAAGCTATTGATAAGATCAAAAGTACCGAAGGTCTCAAGGACAGCGATCCAGCCGATCATCAACTTCTCCTGCTCAAGAAAGAACTCGACAAAGGTGATAAGTTTAACAGATCAGCTGCCGACAACGCTCTTCGTCAGTATAAGAAAACAAAAGGCATCTCTGATACAGCGGACACTCC
>JBBIGU010000009.1:0-43512 GCA_037447365.1 Candidatus Peregrinibacteria bacterium
TCAGAAGGAGGAGGTGCGGCAAGCGCCAGCTCGTTCGCCGAAAAAGAAAGAAATAAAGCCGCTCTTCAAGATGGCGCTAAGCACCTAGCTGCCGATAGAAAGAAAAAGGCCGATGCTTTAATAAATGCTGGAGATGAGGCTGCATTCGAAGCAGCAAAGAAAAAAGATGGTGATGCAGCTACGGTGGCAGCCCAGGCACTCGCTATTCATAATATGAAGGATGGATTGAAGAATTCCGACAAGGTTAAAGCATATGCTGCAGCTGTAAAATCCGGCAATGATGCGGAAATTCAAAAAGCGGCTGATGCTCTCAAGCCAGAGATTCAAGGCCTGATAGATGGTCTCGCGGCAAAAGGCGGGTTCTCATCAACGGATGGGGTAAAGCAGGCAGAAATTTTGGGTGAAGTTCTCCAGGAAGCCGCAAAGACAGCAGGAGCTGATAAGGCCGCTATGGCCGCAAAAACTGAGGCACAGATTAAGCGTCTCTTTGTCGACAAAACAGATCTCGGAAATAACATCGGAAAAAATATTAATAAATAAGTGATTAAAAATAAAAATATCCACAACCATATATCTCGCCCATCAGCCTCCAATCTCGCAAAATCCACCTAAAAACTTGCAAAAAAATAAAAATATAGTACTATGAAAATAACAGGAGATCGTAACACACATCTCATGGCCAACTGGACTCAAACCAGTCAGCTCCTGTGCACTCCGCACCTCTCCGGAAATATACTCTTCCCGGATGCGAAGGTTTTTTTCGCAAATCCAAACCCAAAATCAACGGGAGCCGCAGGTGGTGCAAGCAATCTCAGTGCCGAAGAAAAGATTAAACGCGCTGGTGGAAAAGTGGAAGATCTCGCCTCAACAACAAGTGATGTTTTGAAGGATATTATGACGTCCGGAGGTACGAACGAGCTCGAAAGAAAGCTCAAAAATCTTCGAGAAAACGACACGATTACAACAGGCGTATATAACGATGCCCTTCGACTTGCACATGGCGACTTTAATGACCGTGTCCTCGTTGAACGCTTGGTAGAGGGAAAAATTTCATCTCAGCAATTTAAGGATATTAAAAAATGTCTCCATCCAACTTCGGGTGACAAAGAAAAACGCGAACGAAGTGTGCAGCTCGCCGAGCACGCAGCACGTGGAAAAATCGACATGGATGTCTTTGAAAAAGGTGCAGCAATTTTGGAAATTGGACACGACGGACAGCTCGCAGCTCTTGATAAGCTTCTCAAAAAACCAGACTCTTCAGGCCAAAAAGAATTCAATGAATACCTCAAAGAAAATCCACTCAACAAAGCGTTGAAAGATATGATCGCCGCTCCTGCTATGGATATGGTGCAGGATAATTTTCGACGACAGCTCACAACATACAGCTCCGTAGAAGTAAATGAGCTCTTCAAGAAGAAACCAGAAAAGCCAGAGATGGTTGAGGAGATTAAAAAAGCTCGAGAAGAATTTAATGAAACAAGCGCAGAGCATTCAAAAGAATGGGATGGAATTTTCAAAGTATTTAATGAAACTGTTGCGCATGGTGATAAGGCGCTCAATGAAGCCCTTGAACGAGCAATCTCAAATGTTCTTCCTGACCCAATTCAACAGAGCGAAAAAGACGTAACACTTCAGCAATTCCAGTCAGCACTCAAAATCAGTGACAGTTGGTCACGAACAAATCTTACAGAAATTATTTCACCAGAACTTCTTCGGACACTTCATCAGAAAGTGGTGGTCTGTCAGACGCTTGAACGAAAAGGTCTCGCCGCACAAGAAAAGGCAGAAAAAGCTTTCGAACGAGAACTCAAAGAAGCAGAAAAACTTCAAAAACTTCAAAGGGATCTTGTTGATACAACTCGTTTTTCTGGTATGAGCCTCAAGCCTGGAACAAAGATTCGATACCGAAAACCAACAGAAGTCGAAGATAAAGAACGCGGAACGTACACAAGTTACTCTTGGGAAACCGCCGAAATTGAAGGTGTCTTTTATGAAACATTTGGAGAAGTTTCCGTCAAAGGTGAAGAGGCGAAAACATATGAAATTCCTATGATTCACGTCGCGAATACCGACGACAAAGAATTTTCATTCGACGATTTCACAAAGTGGGTCAATGACACACAGGCATCACAGGTTATTGAGTCAAAAGAAGAACTCGAGAAAGAAATCGAGTTCAGTATGATGGGCAAGAAAATCGAAAAAGGAACCATTCTTGCTCAGCCGCATCGTGACAATAAAGGCGCGGTACACTACACGACATATACGGTCCAAGAAATAACCAATGATGGTCACATCATCATGGACCAAGCAGTTCCATACTTGGCTCCTGGAAATACGATCGATGGAAATCCAATTCGTGAGCCAATGCTTAAGCAAATGCTCTCATATGGCGAGTTCGCTCGATGGATTCGACGATTCGATATCGTTCCACAACTCAAAACAGTGCAAGAAGCGCAAGACGCATACAACAGAGAAAAAACAGCCAACAAAGGAACAGGCAAAACTACTGAAAACTCACCAGAAAAAGATCCAGCGCAGATTAAATTCGAAAAGGGAATGTTCTTCACCTACGGACCATTCGAGCAGTATCAGATGCTCTACGTGCAAAACGTCAGAACTGACGACAAGGGTCGCCAATTTGTAACCATTAATGGCGAAGAGTTCAGCGCTATTGAGCTGCTCCGAACTGCAAAAAATCAGCACTGGGAGCCGCTTGACGCACATGCATATGCAACACAGGCAACTGCACACATTACTAATCCAGTTCAACGCACAGAAGTATACAATCGAACCGCAGCAAGTATTTTTCGAAGACAGGCGGTACTCGCCAAGTCACTCGGAGATACAGCGATGGAGAAATCGTGTATGGAAAAAGCAATAGGGCTTGATCCAAAAGGAACGCAGCGTGCACTCGCCACGATAAAAGAAGTTGAAGAACAGTCTGCAAGCGCTCAGGTATTATCAAAAGCCGGTGGAATATCTGATACGTCAATATTTTCAAGTACAGCGCCAATATCTGCAAGTGCAGCTCATGGTGCTTCCACAGGAGGCAGTCACGCGCCTGCTACAAGCGGTGACCATACAGCATCAGCCGAGCATCCAGCGCATGGAGGTGGTGGTGGAGGCGGGGGCGGCTCAGGACACGGTCCTGGTGGTCACGGAGGGGGTCCAGGAGATGGCGGAGGCTCTGAAGGAGGCGATCATGGCCATGGAGGACATGACGCAGGAAAACACGAAAAGAATCACGCTGAAGGTGGTGCCCATGGTAAGGACGCCGAACATCACATGTCTGAAGAAGAAATGGAGCAAGAAGCAAAGAAACTTCTTCCAAAAATTACTGATGTCGTTGCAAAGGAAGATCCAGAAGCCGAGCACGCCGAGATCGAAAAACTCTTCAAGGAAAAAGAAAAAATTGAAAAAGGAACATATGTTCCTCGTCAGGGTGAGCTCATGCAGCTCTACGAAGATACGCATTTTCTCAGTGCTCAGGAAATGTGGCAGCTCGCCAAGCATATTTGGGAGTATTGGGAACGTACATGGGAACGTAAAATGAAAGGCCGCTTCTCCAAGTTTGGTGCGAACTTGCCATTCATCGGAACGGAAATGTTACGTATCAAAGAGGAAACAGAGCATCACGAAGTTGGAACCTACAAGGAGGCCATCAGCGCGATGGGTGTCATTGAAATTCGCGGTATTTTGAACACCAGTTCCAACGCTGATCAGATCAAGGCATGTATCGAAGTCCTCGTCGATAAGGGTCAGATGCGATGGGATGATATTCGAACATGGGAAGCCATGAATCGAATCCCAGCCCTCAGAAATGAAAATAAAATCCCTATCCCAGGAAATCGTGATCCATATACACCAATAGGTTTTGATGAAAAAACCGGAAAGAAGACATATGGTATGGATGCTTTTGGGAAGGCAATTGATAGTCTCTGGGGCGACGCGCTATATCAGAACTGGGCAAATAAAAATTCAAGTTCTTACGACTCTGGTATGGGCGGATTCGACAAGTCAGCGGCTGAGCTTGAGAGTGATCCATTTAGTTTAGGTAAAGTAGCTGGTCGTCTCAAGCACATGCTCAAGACACAGAGCGAAGGCGGCTGGGTGAATCCACAGGAATATGAAGGATATGTCAGATTCATTATCAAGAATGGAAAGGCAACAGTCGAAGATAAAGTTTTTTATATTGTCACGGGAATTGCTTCACGAATCATGACACTCGAAAGACTTGGTGCGATTGCAAACGATATGTGTAACAACTTGCCATTTCTCGATTACTTCGGTGACTCTGGATCTCAAAAAATGTTTCAATCAAAGGCAGGTCCTTATGGCATCAATGAAATTTCAGAGATGGCAAAGTATTTTACAAAAGATCCAGGCGTTCCAGAGAAAGGAAAATACAGTCCAGGTCCTCGTGTCAAAGAGTTCCTTTGGAAATATGCGCTTACACATCAGAAGACTCAGATTCGTACGAATAAGGCGATGCGAAATGCTGATGCTAATATCGACCACGATGATGCACACTTTATTGTACCGTTGCTTGATGAGGAGTGGGCAGGTCTTGCGGTTGGTAACTCTGCAGGTTCGAAGAAGTACTTCACAACGGCTGGATATCTCAATGGATATCCAGGTTTCAGTGAGTGGCTCAAGACACTCTCATCATCCGATAATCCTGAAGCGCCAGAAAAAATTGCTCAATCAATCAAGGCATTTGTTCGATACGACGGACTTCTCTCGAAGCGTCATATGAAGGATCGTACTGATCTCTACCGAATGTCTCCGGACCACATGAGAAAGCCATCAGTCGTCGATGGTCAGCCAGTTATTTATCATCAGGTCCAGCTCCAAGATTTGGTTCGAAGAATTGGAAAAGCATTCGGTATTGAAACAACCACAGAACTTCTTTTCCAGGAGACGCCAAATTACGATACCGACAAAGCGCAGGGTGAAAAGCAAAAGTCGATTGATAATGCTTTCAAGAACTACGGAAGAGTGCTTGAAGAGGCGATCGCAAAAGATCCTCATGGAACGGAAAAACTCATGAAGATTGTTCGAGAGACAGGTCTCATGGGATATGACTACGAAGTAGACGAGAAAAAACGAGCAGCCGCCAAGGAGCGCGCTGAGCAGATGAAAAAAGCTGAGTCGGAAGCAGCAGGAAAGTAAAATCTGAATTCATTAGAACTCTCAAGTCTTGAGAACCTGAAACCGACTAGTTCGCAAGTGCTGCCTTACCAGCGGAGATTTCAGCAATCTCGCGAGTAATAGAAGCCTGACGAACCTGATTCATGTGAAGTGTGAGCTCACTCATAACTTCATTGGCATTGTCGGTAGCCGATCGCATCGCAACCATTCGAGCAGAATGCTCAGAAGCGGTTGTTTCGAGAACAGACTGAAAGACTTGCATCTGTGTAAGTTGTGGAAGAAGTGCCTCGAGAATCGTATCAGCAGAAGGCTCAAAAAGATATTCTGCTCCATCCTGTTCGATACCAAATGTCATGTGTTTGAAGAGATTGAGATCTCGTTCCATATCAATAAGCGTTTCCTTTGAGAAAGGAAGGAGTTGAAATGCTGTAGGTTTTTGAACAAGAGCCGACTGAAAGTGCTGGTAGAGGAGAATAACTCGATCGTAACGCTTATCAAGGTAGGCATCAGTAGCAATTTTTCCAATTGGAAGAACCGACTGGAGCGTTGGTTTGTTTGTAAGTCCGGTAAATGCCGCAATGACATTTCGTCCAGAGCGAGAAAGGAAGTCTTGTACGCGCTTACCAGAAGCGATGTAATCAACTTCAACACCAGGAAATTCTTGTTTAATTTCACGTTCATGTTCGATAACCTTCTTCATGAGAAGTGCATTGAAACTTCCGCAAAGTCCACGATCTGACGAGAAGGCAACCACGAGAACTCGCTTTGTTTCACGTACATCAAGAAGAGGATGTGCCTCTGGATGAGTTTTATCAGCAAGATGTGTCAAAACCAAAAGCGCCGTTGCAGCATAACTTCGCATGCCGAGAGCATGATTCATTGCACGTTTCATTTTCGCAGCAGAGACGAGCTCCATAGCTCGTGTAATCTGCTTCGTGGCTTTGGTTGATTTAATTTTTCGACGAATGTCTCGAATACTTCCTGCCATGGTAGTGAAATTTTTAAGTAAAAACGGATACGGGAGCTACACTCACTTCGTTCGTGTATATATTACGCTTTAGCCAAGAACTCTGCCTTGTATCCAGCGATAATTTCCTTGAGCTTAGCCTCGTTTTCAGGAGTGATCTCTGGCTTAGCAGCGAACTGATCCATGAAGACTTTCTGAGCACTTCCCAAATGAGCGAAGAATCCTTTCATGAATGATTTAATCTGTTCAGTACCGAGGTCGTTCAAGTGGCCGTTAATAGCCGCGTAAATGATCGCAATCTGCTGTTCAACTGGAGTTGGTTCGTACTGGTCTTGTTTCAAAACCTCAGTAAGACGAGCTCCGAGATCGAGTTGTCGCTTCGTGGTCGCATCAAGATCAGAACCAAACTGCGCAAATGCAGCAAGTTCACGATACTGAGCGAGCTCAAGACGAAGTTTACCAGCAACCTTCTTCATACCCTTTACCTGAGCTGCAGATCCCACACGAGAAACGGAGAGACCAACGTTGATCGCTGGACGTACGCCCTTGTAAAAGAGATCGGACTCGAGATAAATCTGACCGTCTGTAATAGAAATAACGTTTGTAGGAATATATGCGGATACATCACCAGCCTGTGTCTCAATAATTGGGAGCGCAGTCAAAGATCCACCACCATTGTCCTCGTTCAAACAAACAGCTCGCTCGAGAAGACGTGAGTGGAGATAGAAAATATCACCAGGGTAGGCTTCACGACCAGGTGGACGCTTCAAGAGAAGTGACATCTGTCGGTATGCCCATGCATGCTTTGAAAGATCGTCGTAAACAGCCAAGACATCCTTGCCCTGATCGACGAAGTACTCACCAATAGCGCAACCAGCGTATGGAGCGATGAATTGGAACGGAGCTGGATCGGCAGCACCAGCGACGACAACGATTGTGTTGTCCATAACGCCATGCTTCTCAAACTCAGCAACAATCTTCGCAATCTTCGACTCCTTCTGACCAATCGCAACGTAAATTGAGATAACACCTTTTCCTTTTTGATTCAAAATGGCATCAATAGCGATCGCAGTCTTACCAGTCTGACGATCACCAATGATAAGCTCACGCTGACCACGACCAACCGGAATCATTCCGTCGATCGCACGAATACCAGTCTGGAGCGGAACACCGACAGACTTTCGGGCCATAACACCCGGAGCAATCTTTTCAACTGGATACATCTTCTTTGTAGCAATAGGACCTTTGCCATCGAGTGGCTGTCCGAGAGCATTTACAACACGTCCCAACATCGCCTCACCAACAGGAACAGAAAGAATCTGACCTGTAGATTTCACAGTATCACCTTCATGAACAGACTTTTGATCACCAAGGATAACGCAACCAATAGTGTCCTCTTCGAGGTTGAGAGCCCAACCAAACACACCATTTGGAAATTCCAAAACTTCAGATGCTTTGACATCTTTGAGTCCGCTCAAGCGGGCAATACCGTCACCAACTTCGAGAACGGTTCCGGTGTGTTCAACCGTAGAAGTCGAGCGATACTCCTGTATGTGTCGTTTGAGGGCTTCGAGTACTGAATCTTGCATAGGGGTGCGTTCGTAAGAGAGTAAAAGTGAATTATGAATTATGAGATCTGGAACTGTCGCTCGAGACGCTTGAGGCGTCCAGCAACACTGGCATCGTATGAGTTATCTTCGATCTGAAGGATAATGCCTCCTTTGAGAGATGTATCAACCTTTATCTTGAGGTTAATTTTTTTCGCAAGAGCTGTCTCAAGCTTTTCAGCGATAGCCTTTTCTTCATTATCACTGAGCTCAGCCGGAACAGTAGCAAGAACATCAACGAGACCATGTTTTTCGTTCCAGATAACCTGGGCACGTCGCATGATGGCAGGAAAGAGTTTTTCCTGGTGATTTTCTCGGAGTAAGTCCCAAAACGTTTCAGAGAAACGCTCTGCAGCAGCTGGTGCTTTCGAGACAACGTTAACGAGAATTTCGGCGTACTGTTTTGCGGTGAGTTTCATGCAATATTGCGATTAAATAAGCTCAGAGTTGTTGTATTACTTTGTAAATTGAGCAGTAGCATTCGCGATAAGGCGCTTCTGATCTTCAGGCGAGAATTCTCGCTCAATGATCTTTTCAGCAGCACTTACAACGAGTCTTCCAAGTTCTTCAGAAGCTTCCTTGAGCATCTTTTCTTTCTCGCGAGCGAGAGTAAGTTTTGACTGCTCATGAATCTGCTGAGTTTCCTGACGAGCGCTTTCAACGATGCTGTTTTTAGTTTCTTCAGCAGTTTTAGCGGCCTGTTCAATCATCTCCAATGTGACCTTCTTTGTCTGGGCAATCATGTCCAAACGAGTCTGTTCAATTTCCTTGAGAAGTTCTTCTGATTTCTTCGCGTCGTGAACCGACTTAGCAATCATACCGCGGCGCTGTTCGAGTTTTTCAACAACAGGACCGTAGACAAACTTCCCGAGAACAAAGAGGAGAATGGCAAAGTTTACAATTTGTGCAATGAGTATCTTCGCATCGATGCCTAACTTAGCGATGAGTTCCATGATCTGGTCTTATAAAGTGACGAGTAAAGTTAAAGGCGGGGGACGGGAGCAAGCGCACTTCGCTTCGCTCCGTGCGTGTTAAACGAACTTGATGATAAGAGCAACAACGAGAGCGTAAATAGCAATAGCTTCAGCAAACGCGATAGCAAGAATCATAGCTGTCTGAACTTTTGGAGCAGCTTCTGGGTTTCGTCCGATAGCATCGAGACCATGAGCACCGATTTTACCGATTGAGAAGGCTGGGATTGCTGATCCAACAGCGATTACGAGGGCAACAAAGAGATTTTTATCCATACTTTTGGTAAGTTAAGTAAATAAATGGATGACTAAGCAGTGGCATGTTGCGGATCTGAAGAATGCCCTTCTTCATGGTCATGATCTCCATGACCTGTTGATCCCATCTTAAAGAATACGAGAGTTAATAATGCGAAGACAAGTCCCTGAACAAGTCCGACAAAGAGTTCTAGTCCATAAAATGGCAATGGTGCGATATACGGTACTAAGAAGCCAATAACAGCGAGGAGAACTTCTCCAGCGAAAATGTTTCCGTAAAGACGGAAGGTAAAGGAGATAACTTTTGCGAGTTCAGATAGTATTTCAAGAATACCAACGAATGTTCCGATTGGATCTTTCAAAGGATTGATGAAGAACTTTCCAAGGTAACCCATAGTGCCAAGATTTTTGAAACCAAAGACAGTGGTCATAAAGACAGAAATAGTGGCGATAGCCATGGTCATATTGACGTCAGAGTAGGCGGAACGAAGAAGCGGAATGAGAACTTCGTGTCCCTCGTGCTCCTCCCAGAAACCAATAGATCCAACGCCCGGAAGAAGTCCAAACCAGTTAGAAACGACGACGAAGAGAAAAATTGTGGCACAAATGCCCATGAACTGTTTTGTCTGCTTCTCATCCTGAGTAACTGTCTGAAAAAAGTCATAAATACCACCAATAACTGTCTCAACAAGATTTTGTAATCCAGTTGGAACAATATTTTCTTTATAATTTTTCGCGAATCTCCAAGCGACAACACAGAGGAAGAGCACCGCAATCCAAGACATGAGAAGGGTATTTCGAATCTCAAAAGATCCAACATGTCCAATTGTTTCAGAATAAATCGTAGGTGGAACAAATGTTGAACCAGCCTCAGCAACCTGACCTTCTTTATTTCCTTGAGCATGTTCTGCAGTAGCCTGTTCAGGTGTAGCTGATTCTGCTTCTGTCGCTATTTTGGATGCGATAAGGTTATTCATGATTAGTAAGAATTTATCTTGTCGGTAATATCTTTGATTTTTCGGAAGGCTCCGATAGAAGTGATGATAAACGAGAGAGCGATGCCGCTGAGGATAAAGATAGGTGACGTACCAAACTTCTTGTCGAGGAGGGCTCCTCCAAATCCTAGGACAACGATAGGGAGAGCGATCAGATATCCCAGTTCATAGGCGATATCGAGGGCTAACCACATGGCGGACTTTTGTTTTGTTTGTTTGTTTTCTTTCGTCTCTTGAGTTTCAGGTTTCTCTTTTTCGTCAGTCATTGCAAATACATTTATGAATTCGAATTATTATCAGTACCGATAGAAGTTCCTTTGTGACTATGATGACGTCTGAGCGCATGGAGACGTGATGTTTCACGTGCAACGAGAGTCATTGCCTGGAGGAATTCTGTCTCACTCATCTTCTTTTCTTGTGCGAGTTTCTTGGCATCTTCGAGAGCTTTTTCAACCTGTTCCATCACGAGTTCTGTAGCACGATCTGCGCTAGCGGAGAGAACCGTGAGACCCATTTTATCAACTTTCACAACACCATCCATAACAGAAACGAAGTGTGTCTCGGATCCATTTCTGAGTGTAATAACACCCGGAGCAAGTGCGGTAATAAGCGGAATATGATGTGGCAAAACGGTAATTTCACCATCAACCGTTGGAAGAGTGATCGAATCAACTTCTTCTTGGTAAACGATTTTTTCCGGCGTAATGAGGTAGAAAGGAATTTTCATTGAGCAATGTTTCTAAGAAGTTTCAAAATAATTACGCGTTCTTCACGTCATCGATGCCACCCTTCATATAGAAGGCATTCTCTTGCTTGTCATCGTGCTTGCCTTCGAGAATTTCCTTGAATCCGCGAATGGTTTCTTTCAATGGAACGTACTGACCAGGGATACCAGTGAATGTTTCAGCAACGAAGAATGGCTGTGAGAGGAACTTCTGAACCTTTCGAGCTCGAGCAACTGCAAGTTTATCTTCTTCTGAAAGTTCTTCCATACCAAGAATATTGATAATATCCTGGAGGTCGTTATAACGCTGAAGAACTTTTTGAACACCGAGAGCGACAGCGTAGTGCTCGTCTCCGATAATTTTTGGATCGAGAAGGTTTGATGATGAATCGAGAGGATCAACAGCTGGGTAGATACCAAGCTCAGAGAGACGTCGAGCGAGAACTACCTTTGAATCCAAGTGAGCGAATGTTGTTGCAGGAGCTGGGTCAGTAAGATCATCAGCAGGAACGTAAACAGCCTGAACTGATGTAATAGAACCCTTGTCTGTCGTTGTAATTCGTTCCTGAAGAGCACCCATCTCATTTGCGAGTGTCGGCTGGTAACCCACAGCTGATGGAATACGTCCGAGAAGTGCTGAAAGCTCAGAACCCGCCTGTGAGAAACGGAAGACGTTATCAACGAAGAATAACACGTCCTGGTTTTCTTCATCGCGGAAGTACTCAGCAATCGTAACTCCAGTAAGAGCAACGCGGAGACGAACTCCAGGTGGCTCATTCATCTGACCGAACACGAGACATGTCTTGTCCAAAACTCCAGAGTCAGCCATTTCATGGTAGAGGTCATTACCTTCACGAGTTCGTTCTCCAACACCAGCGAAAACAGAGAAACCACCGTGAGCAGTCGCAATGTTGTGGATGAGCTCAGTAACGATAACTGTCTTTCCAACTCCAGCACCACCGAAGAGACCAACCTTTCCACCCTTCATGAATGGACAAATGAGGTCGATAACCTTGATACCTGTTTCGAAGATCTCTGTTTTTGTTGACTGATCAACAAATTTCGGAGCCGGTCGGTGAATTGAATAACGTTTCTTTGCAGTAACTTTTGATTTTCCATCAATAGGATTTCCAAGCACATCAACCATACGTCCAAGCATTTCTCGTCCAACTGGTACGGAAATCGTATCACCAGTTCGCTTTACAGGAGTGTTTCTCTGAAGACCATCGGTTGTACCCATAGCGACAGCTCGTACTCCGCTTGATCCAATATGTGACTGAACTTCAAGAATAAGTGTCTTATCGCCATGCTGAATTTCGAGGGCCTCATAAATAGCAGGAAGCTCACCTTCAAAATGACAGTCAACAACCGGACCAATGATCTGGATAACGTGACCTGTCGACTCAAGTACTTTTGACATATAATGTGTAAATTACGGAAATTTAACTCCGGAAGATTCTAAGAAGCATACGAAAAAAAAGCAAGGGTAAAAATTTCACTTTCTATCTCTGGAGTCACCTTTTTGCCTTGTCGAGCACTTTACAATTACAAAATGTATGCCAGATTATTCTTATGATGCCTGTTTTCCACTGATGCTTATTTTTCGCCTCTGAATCCAGCAAGGGCATGGTCGGCGTACTTGGAACCCATAATAACTGGCGGAACATATTTTTTGGTAACAACACTAAACGCACGTTCAGGTGCGTAGGCAGTATTATGAGAAGATATAGTAAAGTCACTCGAAACGATACAGACGCTTTTTATATCCATAACTTGGATTTCAAAACCATATCGTCCATGGAGAAGAGCATCTTTTTCCTCATCACTAAGGGTTTCTAGAGTGTTATCAGGAAGTTGTTCAAGGAATATTCCATAGCCAGAGAATGAAGCGAGGCGATCATCAGAGAAAGATGCAGATCCATTTGATCGACTTGTTCGTGCCTGTTTTCCAATTTGTCGAGACTCTTTATGATGTTCGAGTTTAACAACATGCGAGGCATAATCATACAGGAAGTCGAGGAGAATTTTCTTGTCATCTTCTGAAGTATCCGGAGGAAAAACCATCATACATCGAACAAGATCCGTTGGAAGTTTTCCACGAATCAAGCTCAAGAGAAATGACTTGAGCGACTTGGTGCTCAAGAGGTTTTGATCGTCAGAATAAAACAATACATTCATCTCTCGAGGAGCTCCGTGTGGCTGAGGAACCGCAATGTGAGTTGCAATGAACTTTCTAGTCTCTACGGGAAGAGCCTTGAATGTTAGTCCATCTTTAGTAACTATAAATTCATCACGATTTCGCTTACCTTTGGTGATGGTGTTCCATTCCGGAGAGTCTGGTGTTACGACATCATAACGGTTTGAGGAGTCTTCAGCGAGAAGTGGCTCATGAGTTTCTGGATCAATTTGCAGTAAGATTCGATAAGGTTGCGCAAAGGAAGTGATAGTTTCAATAGAAAGTGTTTCCCTGAGATGATTTTCAATTCGATCACGTTTTTTCTTGCGATTCTTAAATGAACTCGAGAATGCGGCACCTCGATAAAGAAGAAGATGTTCGATCATGCGTCGCGCCTGAAATGAAATAATGTCAGAACGGACATGATTATATTGAGGAAAGTCACGCTTGAAACGATCAGGATACGCAAGCCATATAACCAAGCTTCGAATATCGGTACACTTCATGATTGGTTCACAGAAGGAGAAGTCTTTATGAATAGTATCGTCTGCTGGACGGAGACGGAGGGCTTCCTTAAAAGTACTGTCAATCTGCTCCACAGCAGCAATGCGAAGTTGCTGTGAAAGAATATTATACATCGCCGTATCGCTCAGTTTATTGGGATCGAGGGGATAACCGAAAAATCTTCGGAGCTTAGTCGAAAAGACGGTTGGGTCCGAAGCAAGGGCAAGGTCAGCCATTTCTCTAAACGGATCCATGGCACGAGATGGAGCCAGAAGAAAGTCCCATCCTTTGACTTGAAGATCAATATGTCGAGGTTTTTTTGGAAGTTCTTTGCTACGCGCTTTAATAATAGCTGGCTTGAAGTGTTTATCGAAAAATGTATCAAAATTAAAACGAGGATCGAGCATGCCCGCATCTTGTTCTTCAGCTGGTTCAGCGAGAAGGTCTGGATGAAGGTGTCCAATCTTAACTCGAGTGTTGACGTTTTGAGCAATAATACGTCTCCAAACTGTAAATTCTTTATATATCAACATGTAGAGATCCTCGAGCTGATATCCTTGCCGTGCAATGTAGTCAAGAAGTCGATCAATATTGCCCGTAACACGATCAAGGGTTTTGCTCGTAACTTCTGCATGTGAAAGAGGGGCGAAAACTCGCTTATTAAGATATTGAGAGATGAAGTGTTCTGGATCTTCTCGGTATAATGCCGCGTAGGTTGATTGAATTTCTGGAATACTCGATCGAGAAATCTGTTGAACGAGTAGTGTTCGAATATCCGGATCCTGAAGGATAAAGTGAATATCCACATGAGGATAGAGGTGGTGTTGAATGGCAAGAAAGTCATGCAGGGTATGTTTCGTCTGGTGATACCCTTCGATAAAAGCGACGAGATTTTCTCGAAAAAGAAGAGCATCTTGAAGACCAGCGGTATCCAGCAATGTCGAATAAGTTTTTCCTTGTTTTACAGCCGCTTCTTTTTGCACCTTAAGAGAATGGATAAACTCGGTAACCAAAATTTCTGCAAGCTGAAGAACATTTTTTTCGGGTGGTGTATTGTCAGATTTTGATGAAGCAGGTGAAGCAAATATATCAACAAGTTCATCGGGGAGAAGCTGGAACTGCAAATAGGCGCCTCGAGCGATTCCGGCTACAACAGCTTTCAGTGGAGCCTCAGAGGCCATAGCCACCATATTTGCTTCGTTGATAAGCGTCTGGGCACGAACAGTGTGGGAAAGGCCTGACTTAGCCGAGGTGGCAAGGCGGTAAAGTGACAATTCGGAGTCGCGAAGCGCTTGGTTCATGAAAAAGAGAACAGATATAACAGCTTTAAAAAAGCCAAGATTAGATAGTACAACAAATAATAGAGATAAGTCAACCTAGTTTAGAGGCGAGTTATGCTCGGATCAGCTTCAAAAGATCGTCAACCGACATGGTTTCTTGTTTTTTGGTGGCGTAATCACGAACAGCAACCGTCTTATCAGTGGTTTCTTTTTCGCCGATGACGACCATATATGGCATACGCATATGTTCAGCATTTCGGATTTTTTTACCAAGAGTCTCTGCGGCCGTGTCCATTTCAACACGAACGCCCGCATCACGGAGTTGCGCAAACACCTCATTCGCATAGGGAAGGAACTGATCACTTACAGGAAGAATGCGTACCTGAACTGGCGCGAGCCATGCAGGAAACGCTCCTCCAAAATGTTCGATAACAATTCCCATGAATCGCTCGTATGATCCGAGAATGGCAGCGTGGAGAACAGCTGGTCGATGTGGCTTGCCGTCTTCGCCCGTGTAGGTGAGATCGAAATTTTCCGGCTGGGTGAAGTCGAGCTGAACGGTGGTAAGTTGCCACTCACGTCCGAGAGCATCCTCAACCATGAGATCGATTTTTGGTCCGTAAAATGCGGCTTCTCCCTCACCAATGAAATACTCCGCACCCCATCGCTGCACACCTTCGACGAGATTTTTTTCTGCAAGATCCCAGAGTGCATCATCACCAAAATATTTTTCTGGTTTTGCTGGATCACGAACACTCACACGTGCACGGAAATTTTTGAATCCAAATTTTTCATACACAACTTTTGTAAGGCCGAGAATCATGTCCATTTCACTTCCGATCTGATCGTGTCGCACGAAGTGATGAGTATCATCTTGTGTTACAGCACGAACTCGGAAGAGACCATTAACCTCACCACTTTTTTCATTGCGATAGACGGTCGTATTTTCTGCAAATCGAAGGGGGAGATCTCGATATGAGTGCGGCTCCGCCTTGAATAGTTCAAAGTGATGTGGGCAGTTCATTGCCTTCATAACGAGCTTATCGCCACCATCTTCCACCTCCATAATTGGCATCATCGCATCGTACTTGCCGAGGTGTCCACTCGTGACGTAGAGCGCATCTTTTGCGATGTGCGGAATATTGACGAATGAGTATCCGCGCTTTTCTTTTTCGTTCGTAATGAAGTCTTCGAGTGTTCGCTTGAGTCGCGCACCCTTTGGTAAGAAAAGTGGTAATCCCGCACCAACAAGTGGCGAAAATGCAAACAACCCGAGCTGCTTTCCGAGAATTTTGTGATCACGTTTCTTCGCCTCTTCAATTTTCATCATATAATCCTTGAGCTCCTCTGGTGTCGCAAAACACACGCCATAAATTCGCTGCATCGATGGATTTGCTGCATCACCTTTCCAATACGCAGATGCAACGGTTGTGAGTTGAAACGCACCAACTTTTCCTGTCGTTTCTGTGTGATTTCCACGACAGAGATCGACAAACTTCACCTCACCCTTTTGATCGACATTCTCATAAAAACTCACCGTGTCGCTACCCTGTTCTGCAAAATCATTCACCAGCTCGATCTTAAATGGCTGTTCGCCGCCAACCATTCCGCCACCCGCCTTCAAAAATTTCTTTGCCTCATCGATTGTTTTTTCTTGTCGAACGAACGTCTGATTTTGTTTTCCAATGTGCTCCATTCGCTTCTGGAGATCTTTCACATCTTCTGGTGTAAGTGCACGTGATAGCTGAAAGTCATAATAAAATCCATTATCAATAACAGGCCCAACGCCAAGTTTCGCATCGGGAAAAATCTGCAGCACCGCCTGTGCGAGCATATGAGCGCATGAGTGTCGCATGCCATAAAGTGGATCCTTGCTTTCAGGTTTTGGTGATCGTGGAGGCATAATTCAAAAAGTTTAAAAATCAAAACGTGCGTACCTTTGCGGCAGCCATCACATTCTAGCGTTTTCTTTTTCTAAAACAAACCGTATTTTGCTATGCTCAAATCGCGATATGAAATTTTTGTAAGGCCCAGCTGAATTTTATGAAACTTTCTTCCCTCCATCTCGAACATTTTCGTAACTACGAACGGCTCGACTTCGTCTTTCCAGATGAGCCAATTCTGGTGCTGAATGGTGATAATGCTCAGGGAAAAACGAACTTTCTCGAGGCACTCTACCTGATGGCACTCACGAAGTCATTTCGCATGAGTGATCGCGATTTTTTGCGGCAATTTGAAAAGGATTATTATCGGATTCATCTCAAGGGGATAGCCTCAGATAAGGAAGATATCTCGCTCGAACTTTGTGAAATTGCTGAGCCGACCCACCAGCGCGTTCTCAAGAAAAATGGCGTGAAAATTTCAGCTCCGAAATTTATTGGCAATGTGAAGGTAGTTTTGTTCAGGCCAGAGGACCTTCAAATGCTGACAGGGGAGCCAGCTCTTCGTCGTCGCTATCTCAATAATATTCTCATTCAAACTGTTCCTGGGTACATGAAGGCCCTTCAGCTTTATCAAAAGCTATTAGCTCAACGCAACGCACTTCTGCTTCAGGTGAAGCTGGGCGCCTCTCCAGCGTACGCTCTCGACCTCTGGGACGAGCAACTAGCTGAAGCTGGTTCAGCTTTGTTGACTAGTCGACTTGAGCTCGTAGAATTTTTACAAAATCAGCTTCAGGGGGGCGGGTCGGTGTATGAAGTTGATTATGAAAGTGCTATGTTTCCTAATTCCATTTTCTGCCCGGACAGAGATTTAGCTTCAAATGCGACATCATATTCAGAGGATTCCTATCAAAAATTCTTATATAATTCACTCCTCTCAGGTCTCAATCAATCCCGCCCTCGCGATACTCGCTCGGGCCATACCTCTGTCGGCCCGCACCGTGACGACCTCAAAGTTCAAATCATCAACCAAGCCACAAAAACTCTTCAGCCAGTCGAACTTACTGCCTCTCGAGGTGAGCTTCGTTCTGCGCTCATGGCGCTCAAACAAGCCGAAATAGCCTGGATACATCAAAAAACCGGCGAGATGCCTTTAATCCTCCTCGACGATATTTTCTCCGAACTCGATTCCGGCCGTAAAAATGACCTCTTTGACCTCATTCCTGAAGCTAAAAACACGCATGTTATCATCACTATCCCCGAGGGAAACCCGCTGCCATCTATTCTCACGACCTCATCAAAGCTAAAATTAGCTTCAACCGTGAGAAAAATTCATCAGGGATCAATCGACTTTTAAATTTAGTATTTTAAGATGATCTTTTTACCCAAAAAGTATCATTTTTGAAGCTAAAAATTTCGGCGCCGAAATTTCTGAATAGACTAGAATTTCCAAAAAAATCAAGATCAGAATGAATCGAAAAGCCACTTGAATTGCAACAGTCCAGGTATCTTGGCTTTATTCCATATTTATGGTATAATAAAACGAAAGAGTTGAACCTTATTCGTTACTCGTTACTCATCCGCAAGATGAGAGCACTCGTTCCCCGAAATCCAACTTCCAAAAAACAAAAAATACAAAGCACAAACATTCATGAACGCACCTGTATTCCAAATTATCGGATCAACCGCACTCGCCGTCGTGCCGGCAGCAATTTGGGGATATATTTTTTATCTCAAAAATCCGTACAAGCGCAGTATTATTTTTTATGCATTTTTTCTTGGATCAACCGCGGTTTTTCCAATTCTTTTTTACAAATATCTTTGGCAATTTTTTCCATGGATCAATGCATTTCGCTATACGCAGTCATTCGCAACGAACGTAATTGGAATTGAAAATATCGTGAGCATTCCTCTCAATATTATTTTCACTTTTTCTCTCGTCGGTATTATTGAAGAGCTCATGAAACACGTTGCAGTTCGAGCGATGGGAAGTGATGATTTTCGTGATATAGATGACGTTATTGAGCTGTCGATTCTTTGTGCACTCGGATTTTCTTTCACGGAAAATATCATGTATTTCCATAGTATCTGGGTGACGCAAGGCGTACATGATCTTTTCGTTCCATTCGTGTTTCGAACAATTTTTTCAACGTTCGCACACGTACTTTTTTCGGGAATTCTCGGATATTATTATGGCATCTCGCACTTCGCCACACCGATTCTTAAACAGGAAAAAAAGATTCTGTGGCCAAAGATGATGGAGCGCATATTTGGCGTTGATGATGATCTTATTTTCTCAGTACAAAATCTCGCTCAAGGTTTTCTTATCGCGGCAGGTCTTCACGCTGTCTTTAACATCTTCCTCGAAATGAACTGGACCTTCTTGCTTTTTCCATACATCCTCATTGGATACATATATTTGAGTTATCTTTTCGAAAAGAAAGAGAATCACAAGAAATACGGACGTCTCACGACAAAAGAAGAACAAAGTTTGGCTAAAGTAACAGAAACAGCTTAGAAAAATCGAGATACAATCGAGATATACGAGAAAGGATAGCGTGTTGTCATATGTAGACTGAGATACTTGAATGTTTGGCTTTTTCATGCTACCGTCTCGAGTACCATGCTAAACGATAAAATTGTTGTAAAAGGCGCTCGCCTACACAATCTCAAGAATATTAATGTCGAAATTCCTCGAAATCAGCTAACGGTTATTACCGGTCTTTCTGGTAGCGGTAAGTCATCTCTCGCGTTTGATACGATCTATGCAGAAGGTCAGCGTCGCTATGTAGAGTCGCTCTCAACCTATGCGCGTCAGTTTCTTCAGCTTATGGAGAAGCCAGATGTCGATTCGATTGAAGGTCTCTCGCCAGCAATTTCTATCGATCAAAAAACAGCACCCCGAAATCCGAGATCAACCGTTGGAACGGTGACGGAAATTTATGATTATTTGAGACTTCTCTTCGCAAAAGTGGGTCATCCACATTGTCCGGAGTGCGGGAGGGAAATTGCTCGTCAATCGACAAGTCAGATCGTCGAAACAGTGGCAGCGATGCCAGAAGGAAAGCGAATTCTCATTCTCTCTCCAGTGATTCGTGATCGAAAAGGACGCCACGAAAAAGCATTCGAAAAAATTAAAAAAGATGGATTTGTTCGTGTTCGACTTGATGGTGAAGTGTATAACATTCTCGAAATTCCCGAACTCGACGAGAGCAAAAAGCACTCAATCGACATCGTTATCGATCGTCTCGTTATCAAAGATTTTGGCAAGCGCACTGAAAAACTCAAATCAGGTGAAGAAATTGAAGTAGCCAATCCAGATCGATCACGTCTCGCAGACTCAATCGAAATTGCACTCAAGCATGGCGAAGGCCTCATGATCGTTCTCGATAACGAAACCAAAGAAGAAAATGTCTTCTCCGAGCGTTTTGCCTGTCCACACTGTAATATTTCGATTCCAGAAATTTCTCCACGATTTTTTTCATTTAATTCTCCACACGGCGCCTGTCCAACATGTCACGGTCTTGGAACAAAACTTGAAATTGATCCAACTCTGGTTTTACCAAACAGAGATTTGACGCTTGCAGAAGGGGCAATTATGCCATGGAGTGCGACAACATCACACTTATCTTGGTACAACCGAATTCTCGAAGCGGTCGCAAAAGCCGGCAAGTTTTCGATGAATATGCCAGTAAAAAATCTCAGTAAAGAAGTGATTCATACCATTATGTATGGAACAGGAGATAAGAAGTATACGGTAAATCTCGGGGGCGATAAATCGTCACAACAGCAGCAACAAGACGAAGAAGAGGAGAGTGGCATGAGTGGTGGCCCAGCACCAGGATTTCGCGGTGAATATGTTACGACATTCGAAGGTGTCATTCCGAATCTTGAGCGACGTTACCTCGAAACCGACTCAGACTACGTTCGAAAAAAGATCGAGACATTCATGCGTATCCTCGATTGTCCTTCGTGTCATGGAAAAAGGCTTCGTCCGGAGGTTCTTGCGGTGAAAGTTAGTGATATATCAATCATAGATGCGACAGAGTTTTCCGTCGCAAAGGCAAAGGCATTTTTTGCTGAACTTAAGCTCACAGAATCGGAAAAACATATTAGTAAGCTAATTCTTCAGGAGATAAACTCACGTCTTCAGTTTTTGACTGACGTTGGTCTCTCATATCTTACGTTAAATCGTGCAGCAAATACGCTTTCAGGCGGTGAGGCGCAACGTATTCGTCTCGCAACACAGATTGGTTCACGATTATCAGGTGTTGTTTATGTCTTGGATGAGCCATCAATCGGACTTCACCAAAATGACAATGAGAAACTTATCAAGACGCTCGTTCAGCTCAAAGACCTCGGCAATACCGTGATCGTCGTCGAACACGACAACGATATGATGCTCGAGGCGGACTATCTTCTCGATATCGGACCAGGTGCCGGTAAACACGGAGGTCGTGTCATTGCACAAGGAACTCCGAAGGAAGTTATGGACGATCCAAAGTCACTCACTGGGAAATATCTATCCGGAAAAGAGTCGATACCTCAGCCAAAAATACGACGTAATGGAAATGGAAATTTTCTCACGATCGTTGGCGCATACGAACACAATCTTCAGAAAGTCACCGCAAAATTTCCACTCGGAACACTTATTGGTGTCACCGGAGTTTCCGGATCAGGAAAATCAACGCTCATCAATGACATTCTGGTAAAGAAGGTATCGCAGGAGCTCTACGGATCACACGATCAGCCGGGTCGTCACGAGCGAATCGAGGGCATCCAGCACATCGACAAGATTATTAATATCGACCAGTCACCAATTGGCCGTACGCCGCGCTCAAATCCAGCAACCTATACGGGAGTCTTTACCGATATTCGCGAAATTTTTGCACAAACGTCAGAGGCACGTCTTCGTGGGTATAAGTCAGGTCGCTTCTCATTCAACGTAAAAGGTGGCCGATGCGAGGCCTGCGCGGGTGATGGTATCAAGAAAATCGAAATGCACTTCCTTCCAGACGTTTATGTGCCATGTGAAGAGTGTAAGGGTCGCCGTTATAACAACGAAGCGCTCGAAATCCGTTACCGTGGCAAAAATATCGCCGATGTATTAGATATGACCTCAGAAGAGGCTCTCGACTTCTTCGCCGCTGTTCCTTCGATCAAAACAAAGATGCAGACATTATTCGATGTTGGTCTTGGGTATCTCCATCTCGGTCAGTCCGCAACCACACTTTCAGGTGGCGAGGCTCAGCGTATCAAACTCGCAACCGAACTTTCACGTCGTTCAACGGGCCGAACACTCTATGTCTTAGACGAGCCAACTACCGGTCTTCACTTCGATGACGTTCGACGTCTCCTCGAAGTTCTTCAGCGCCTTGTTGAAAAGGGGAACACCGTCCTCATCATCGAACACAACCTCGACGTCATCAAATGCTGCGATCACCTCATCGATATGGGCCCAGAAGGCGGCGATAAGGGCGGCGTAGTTGTTGCTCAAGGCACCCCAGAAGAGATTATCAAAGTCAAAGACTCTCTCACGGGAAAGTGGCTGAAGAAGATTATGAAGTAGCCATTGAAAGAAAGAAATGGTCCAAAAATAACTCCTTCATAATAAGGCAAATCAGCTTTAAATTTGACAAACAGAAAAATATATGTAAAATAGAAAACTTCAAGCTCTATTAAACAGCTTTTATGACCGAAGGATTAGACACAGGAAGATTGCATCAAGATGGCGATCCGAAAGCAGCAGGGGTAGGGGTAATAACGCTCACTTTGCATACTCCAACAACTTACGCATTATCAAATGCAGTAAGGGCAGCTCTTGGATTAAGAGATGGTGAATCGCTTCCAGGAGAATGGACTATAACAAGAGTAGCCGAAAGATTAACAGATTGTAAAATTGGACATGATGAGATGAAAAGAGCATTTCAACAATTTTTCCCGCATAGTGCCGAAGAAGACCATGCCGATGCCATTATGGGTGCAGCTCATTCCCAGGCACGACACGAACCACCTCCTGTTCACAGACCTTATCAGCACGGCACTTCACGACACAATTAAAGATATATAAACGAATCTAAAAAGCCTCCTTAATGGGAGGTTTTTTAGTGCTCAAAAATAATTGAGTAAGAAAATATTTAAGAAACTAAACAATAGATATATGGACAGCTTTTGCAAAAGTTTTGAACATACAGTGCACAAATTAAATTTAATTAGATTTAATAAAGTGTAATATAATTTAATAGAATTGGGTTAAACATACACAAAAGTAGACACACATAAATATAATTAAGTTTAAATAAGTGTAGAAAAATTAAAATAACTATTGATAACTATAGTTAACTTTGATAAGTTGTGCGCAACAGTGTGAAATTGAATCAAATTTAGCTAGATGTAATTACATTGCGAAAGGTGTAATGACATCAAAACAAGTGAGTAAGTTTGATTTAATAAAATATAACAAAGTGTAAGAAAGTATCATAAAGTGTAAAAAACTTTAAAAAAGCGATAGAAAGTTGACAATCGGTGTGATAAGATCGGAGACATGGATGAACGATTCTATACTCCGAAGCAGGTGGCTGAGATCCTCCAGGTCCATCAATACACCGTATTGAAATGGATTCGGGAGGGGAAACTCAGGGCGTTAAAGTTGGGCAGAGTGTATCGCACGACAGAAAGTGAGCTTCGTGCCTTCCTCGGTCAAACCGCCCACGAGTCAGCCCAGGAAATCATGAGAAGTGCGGCTTATACGCCGGACGCAGAGATGGTCCAAACATCCTACGCCCCGCAAAACTTGCCCCCTCATGTAAGTGAGCCTGAACAACCGCTTCAAATGGCCGATTATGTTCAAAGCATATCCGCCGAGAATCTCCCAAGTTCCAATTATCAACAATCGTCAACACAATACATTCCCACTCAAATTCCACAGCCGGTAGGTGCGTCATTGGCATCACAACCGACAACGAATAACTCTATGAGTGGTCCGGTCGAGACTTATCGTCTTGCGCCAATCGCAGACGATCAAGTCTACAGCGTTCATCTCGAACCGTGAGGTTCTATAGCGCTCTCATTCAGTCCGTGACAATTAGATACCCCTCAAACTCCTCCTCAACCCCTCACTCACATGATCCTCAACTGCTATACATGCGGTAAGTCCGTTTCAAACAGAGCCCATCTCTGTCCGTATTGTAAGGCAGAAGTAGTATCGCTAGAGTTAGGAACTAATACGCCGGTAGGTGTACCGGCAGCACAGAGAGACAAGAAAAGAGGTCTCGCAGGAGCCATCCTCTCTCTCGTATTAGGATAAAGTAATGAGAATAAGTTCAGATAAAATCTCGTAGTCATAAAATCACAGGATAGATCCTTTAGCCCGCATGTCGATGCAAGATTATCCTTCAAGAAGTAAGTTGATACGCTAAGTAGCGTAAAGAAATGTTCCATGTTCCCGGCCCCTTATGCGATGCAGAATAGCTACTACCTCGCATTCAAAAAACGCCCTAGAAAAGCATTTGAAAACAATAAATCACCTCTTCTTTCAGCCGGGGAGGTGATTTTGAATTTGTTGAAATTTGACGAATAGACAATTTTATTTTTCTATTCATTGTTTATCGTATAGTGCGCATAATGCTTGTTATTTCCCTCCGCACTGTCTGTCGGCGATGTATTTTGTGCAGGCCCGAGCCCCATCCATAATAGGAAGGGTTTTGTTGATAACATCATTCATTGCTTGAGTCTGCTGGAGCATCTCGTTGCTTGCTGCATCATTAAACTGACTGTAGAGAAACATGTAATGCGCACGACGCTCTGTGCGTTCTTTTTCTCGAGTATATCGACTCGCATCCTGTGTCGCAGCAGTAATAGTGCTTAAGAAATCAGAGGAAACGCTTTTTTTCGACGTACCGTCTTGAGGAGATGTACCCCCTGGAGCTGTAGTGCTTTTGCCACTATCTTTGGTGAGATTTTTATAAATTCCCGTGAGTGTTTGAGTAGGTTCAAGGTTATTGAGACGAACATCGAGAATGCCCTTGAGGAAGTTTTCACTGATAAGAGGTCCCTTGAGTGAATCAACCTTGGTGCTGGTTTGCTTTTTGAGCTTATTCCATGCAGGACTAAGTCCAGCCCAATTATTAACGAAGTCATTCCATGCCGTTCCGAGGGCTGCCCAGTCGGCATCCTGGCAATTACGGTAGAGGTCTATCTTTGAGGCATATTTATTTTCAAACTGAGCGAAGAGTTGAGAAAAGCGCGCAGGAGTAACGAGTCCACGCTGGACAACAACACTATCGTTAAGGAGTTGACTCAACTTACTAGGGCTTCGAACAACAGCTTTTGAGCCATCTGGAGCAGGCTGCTCTTCATCCGTATCCATCATGTGCCTGACGTACTCGATCTCAAATTTAAGATCATTAACCTTTTGAACCAAAGGTGCGATTGAGTCATTTTGACAGGCAAAAATCTTCTGACGAAGTTGAGTTTGAGCGCCATCGAGGGAGTCTTGAAGAAAGTTGATGTCATTCAACTGACAAGTATTTTTAGTAAAGAGATCAGACCAGTTACTGAAGAATCCTGATGTCGAAATGCCATTCTGAACAAAAGATCCCCAGTTTGAGAAGCGTTTGTCGACAGGACATCCAGCAACAACCGGATATTTCATGGAATATCCTTCTGCCCGCTGACCCTGAAAGAATCCGAATATATTCACGGAAATGGAAAGAGCAAATACAGCGACAATGCTTACGGTAGTAAGTATTTTTGAGACCTTTCGATCCGACACGATATGTGATGTGTTTTTACGGGCCATAGAAGAATAATGGGCTATTCAGTATCTTTTTTATCGGCGAATACTTTACAGGTGTCGTTATTAAAATGTTTAAAGGTTTCCTGAAATGCAGCAAAGTATGCGGTCATGATTCGCATTTCTTGAACAACCTGCTGGAATCCTTCACTCTTGGCATTAGCCTGAGTGGTGAGGGGGCTTTGTGACATTTTTTGAGAGGCGGCGTTCATTTGAGACGTAATAGTGGATGTTATTTCGTTGAGAACCTCTGATTGGGTTGCATTAGGGCCTGCATTTTGAGAGGCTTCGTCGATAGTACGTTGAATGCTTGATCCCTTTGTTTGAGCAAAAGGAAGGCCATTTTTAACATAACGATCCCATTCCTTTCCGATATCGTGACCAACAAAAGGTCCAAGTTTATTTGGCGTGAGGATCGGAACCGGGATAGTGAAAATATTGATATCAACAAGACTGACGAGATTAATCGATTTGCATTTTGAAGACTCAAAGGCATTTCCGGTAATTTTGTTCGGAGTGAGGGATTTTGATAAAAGTTTTTTCATCGTATCGTTCATAGCTGCGACCATGCATTGAATACAGGTATCTTTTGGATAGTATGACTTGTATTCACGGCTACGGGTATCAAGTGAGACACAAAAGATATGAGGAGCCTTTTCTGGATACGAGTAGATGAGTTTACTTTCAGACGTAAAGGTTGTGTCTTTTGTTGAGTTCGTGGAGGTAATAGAACTCTGGGTGTTATTAATATCACTACAGAAGTCGGATTGAGGAACAGTAACCGGCGGATTCGCAGGAGAAACAGTGATTTGTTGAGATTCGGGTGATGGGATGTTCTCAACTGGAGTTGAGGTAAAGTCTGGGGTAGGAAGTCCAGAAGAGCCACCAGGAGGCACCGCACCAGAATTGGCATTAGAAGTTGGATGAGTGGTGTCATAAGAGTCGATAGCTTTGTTGATTGGAGAGTTCTTCTCACAGGCATTAATGGTGCCATTTTTTGAGTTAAGCCCCTTAAGAATATCTTCAATAGTTGCTGCCTTGCCTGTGTCGGCAGGAGTTTTTGGTTTTGCAGGATCTTGGGTATCCTGAGAATCAGTTTTTGGTGTATTGGTCAGATTTTTTGCAGGAACAGGAGAAGACGTTCCAATGGTACTTGTACCAAAAGACGAGGTTTTTGATGTAGGATCTTTGAAAGGCTTCTGATTAAGTTGATTTTTTGACTGCTCGACAAAGAGAATCTGTTCGATAATGTCGAGATCGTGAATAAGATCAAAACTCGAATCATCAACGCTACCATTGGCAAATATTTCAGTTGCGGCAACAGTTGTGCCGAGCTGATACTCAAGACGTTTGTGTTGAAGAATTCGAGCATAAGAACGCTGAATCTTCGTCATATCAGCAACCGCTCTGTCCTGGCCATATCCGGTACTGTTCGCCTTCTTGATAAGCGGTGTATAGATACCACTTATAACTTGCTCTGCCTCCGCAGGAGTAAGTCCATATGACTGACCAAGCTCAAGGAGGGCCGCCTTTTCGGCCTTATCAAGGGTTTGTTGATAGGTGTATAGGTAAATATTTTTATTACTCGTATGAAAAATAGAATCCGAAGTGATTTCTCCATTTGGATTATTGATGCCAATACCCTGAAGCATCTTGGTGAAAACAGCATGCGTTGTAGGTGGAACATCGAGCGTATCGGCAGCATTGGCGACGTGAACCTCATCTACGAATGGCAGCCACTTTCCAGTCGCACGCTCAACGCCGAGCATCACCGAGATGATGATGAGGATACCGACCGCGATGGTGATAAGAGTGGAGCGACGAGTCATAAGGTGTTTATTGGCAATCTTGAGTAGAAACATCTTGGAAACGAGCAGGGTATGTATCAACTTTCTTTCGAATATCGGTTAAGTGATCATAATATTTCACGAGAAGCTTGATTGTTTTGGCGTATTCTTGATGAAGAGGGAATTGAGTGAGAAGTTCGCTATAAGCCTTGAGGCTGGTGTCGAGAGTTTTTTTCGATGCCTCAAGTTCGCGCTGAGTCCAGCTGGCACGAGCCTGGCTCTGATTAAGCGTTTGCGTCTGAGTCGCCTCGTTGTTAAGAATAGCTATGACTTCTTTGGCTGCAGTATCGCCTCGAATCGAAAGAGCGTTGTAATACACCTCATAAAGATCATCAACGCGAAGATAGAGACAGTAGGTGCTAATATTCATGTCATTTCCAGTCTTCATGCACTCCTTATCGTCTTTTGGAGGACGAGTCTTTTTGTCATAGAGTGTTGTATTGTTATCAACTTTCTTATCACCATCTTTGATGTTGGTGAACTGATCGATGTAGTCATTGAAGATCGCATTCACTGTCTCGTGATAGGTCATGCTCATGATCACGAGAGGGGTTTTTGGATTCTGGAGAGTTGCGGTAACTTTTGCGAGATTTGCCTGGTCATAGGCTTTTGAGCCAGCAGCAGAGGTAGAATCCGAAGAGGCAAAAGCAAGAACACTCGCAACAACAACCGAGACGAAAAGTCCGGAAAAAATTCCCATTCCAAAGAATCCACGGTAATGAGTTACTTTTTGATGCATGATTGAGTAAAGGAAGATAATTTGTTACCAAATGTTGTGAAATAGCCATCAAGCTGAGAAAGAAGCGTTCCAAAACTTCGGAGTTTTCCATTGATGCTAGCCAGTTTTGTAGAAAGAGCCGTGGACTGTTTTGAGTAGCTCGTGTCACTTACAAACTGCTCAAAAACAGCAGAAGCAGTGGAAAGTTGCTGCTCAAGAAGTCTGTCGCAATACGCCATTTCATCAACTTGGCCAACTTGAGTATTGGCAGGTTTGTAGCTATTGCGCTTCATAATCATTTTGTTACGGAAGCTCTTGAGCCCATCGAGGCCAACTGGCAAGAGTTCTGAATTTGGAGCGGCATTTTTAAAATGAGTATTCATGAATGCAACAAAGTTTTTCTGTTCGGATTGAGCATAAGGAAGAAATGCTTCACTGCATTTTTTGTCAGCATCATTCTGTGGAGCAGTGGGACTAGAGGCAGATCCTTCAGTTCCAGGAATGATGATAGCGTTTGGGGTTCCCGTGTCTGGAGCGGCAAACAAGATTGGTACGCCAGAGTAAGCTCCAAAAAAGATAGCAACTCCAACAGAAGAGCCTACAAGAAATGATGTAGTTTTTTTGAGGAGAGCAGTAAAATGTGAGGAGGAATTTCGCATAACGAAAGTGACGTGAGGTATGTTACGGAGAAAGGGTAATAGTGTTGCTTTTGCGGTAAATGATATTGTGATCCTTAGGAGATAGTATTGCAAAAATAATGTCACCTGGTAAGAGCATTCCAGTATGGTCAAGTGTCGAGGTGCAAGGACATGTTGTGCATTGTGGAAGGTAAACGTACACACCAGGAGGGAGTTGAGAAGTTTTGTTTGGGCCTTCTGGAATAGGAGGTGCGACGACAACCGGAGGTTTTACGATTGGAGGATGACAGTTTGAGAACTTAAGAACGCGCGCAGCCATTACTGCAAAATCTCCACGAGTAATTTTGTACTCTGGGTTAGCAGCCTCATCATTTGTAATGATAAACGCCTGCGGAGTCGTGGAGGATTTTTTGAGGAAAGGAAGGACATTTTTTCCAACTTCAAAATATTTTGCATACCAGATTTTCGATGTATCAGCCGTTGCCTTGCTGAAGTCAATAATACCAAGCATATCAAGAGCCTGTACGATAATTTTCGTAGCTTCTGCTCGCGAGATAAAGGCAATTGGTTTGAATGGAGCAGATCCATCAGCATGTACCTGATCAAGGTATCCATGAATCAATTTGCGCAAATATGACTCTTTAACCCATGAGTAATACCAAGGAATCGGATCGGCAGAACTTATATCGTAGAATGGTGAAGGCGCCTTGTATGCCTCAGCTCTTGGTGCAATACACAGAGATTTGAGAAGAATTTTAGTATATTCGGCGCGACTAACGAGTTGATCAGGCTTGAAGACAGTTTTACCATTTTCTTTGTATCCTTCGATAATACCGTTTTGCTCAAGAGAAACGACAGAATCATAAATAGGTGAGTCGAGAGAAACATCAGTAAAGATGGTTGTTGTAGGGGTATCAGAAGGAGTTATAAGAGGTGTGGCAGGCTCAAAATCCTTGCTATCAAGAACAGTGACAGGCTTGTCATAAATACTTGCGATATAGATCTGTCCAATAATATTGCCATTGAATGTAAGATCAAAGAGATATGGCATATCAGGAATATCTTCAAATGTTACAGATACTTGCTTATTGAGAGTGTAGGTATGTCCCGATGAGTCGATAACCGCTACGCGCTTAGCCGAAGAGGTATCAACAACCTCGATACCACCGAAGAACTTCGGATCATTAGCGGCAATAGTCCGGAAGATGTATTGGTCGGATAATGAAGTATCTTTGACATGAACGCCATGAAGAGTATCGACAGTAACAGGCGTGTATTCAGTAGAAGGGTCATCAATGACGGCGTCAGTATTCGAGTCAGGAACTTCGAAGAATGAGGCAAGTTTTGTTCCTTTAGTGTCTTGAACCTGAATAAGAATGAGATGATTGATATTATCAGTATTAACCGTAGCAGTGTAGCCATCTTTCAAGATAGATACTTTTCCAGTCGCCTCGTTATACTCGGCGACAATATCTCCAGCTGCATTCTTAATAACAGTCTTCCCCTCAGTAGAAAGTCCCTTGATCAAGAAATTTCCCTGATCGTCGGTCGTGTAATCTCCAAGGACGGTAGCGTTTCCAGATCGCTGGCGAACAAGCGCAAATGGCATTTGAGGAACAGTAGGTGAGACATGGCCATATGCAGACCCATCTTTGATTGAAGCGCCTGATAAAATAATATCAGGAACAAAAACATGTATAGTAATGGCTTTTCCACCGGAATTACCCTGCGCATTCGTAGCCCAGACCTTGATACCAGTGTCCTGTTCTTTGATGAATGGTCCAACAGTGAAGAGTGGTGAATCCTGAACAATATTTCGGTCATTTGTCGGGTCACCATCTTTGTCAGTATCAATACTTGTGTCAGTATCAATGTAATACTCGGTAATAGCTGACTTCACGTCAAGGGATGTCGAAGCATCAATCATGAGTGTCTTGCTAATAGCTACATAGCGCTCACTAGCTCCATTGGCTCCTTCGTTGCCACCAACACTCACAAGTGGAGCTGCACTATCTCCACATAGCTGAGGCGCAAGGAGTGTAACTGAGGAAGGGGTTCCATGATGACCATCCGAATCGAGTGGAATAATCTGGAAGTATGTTGATCCGTATTCTAGAGGGAAGGTGATCGTATGAGACTGACCCTTTGATAGGCCATCAGTAGTTACACTCGAATCATATGGAATTTTTCCAGCAGCATCGTCGTATAAATAACGTTTTCGAGCAGATCCAAATGCATCGTGGAAGAAAATTTCATATCCAGCAGGCTGAGCTCGTCCATCAAGAGATTGAACAGCCTCATTCCAGGAAATGGTGACCGAATCCTTTTGCGAATAGTCTGTGCTGATACCATGAACGGTTGGCATGACAGGTAAGAAATCATTGATATCGGCAATACGTGGACTCGAAGAAACATGTTCATTGAAAGTGTCGTTAGAAGAAGACTTCTTATTTTCTTTGAGATAGACGTCACCACCAAGAGTGTAGATCGCATCGGTGTCAGAATCGCCATCAACATCGGCATCAAACTCTTTTGGATCTCGATTCATTTCCGCCGTATATTCAATAAGTTTTTCGGCGTTACCCATAGCCTTATTCTCGATAAAGATACCAACAGGCGTCTGTGTATCGGTCGCATAATTTTCATAGAGTTTGGCTGTATCTTGATTTGATCCACTATTACTGCCGAAACCTCCGGATGGTTCGGTGTATGCAAGGTATTGATGTGCCTCATGTTTCGATTTGGTATCGTTCACGCCAGCCTGTACGAGATAACTATGAAGAGATTGTTTTCCGTATTGAGCAATCCATTGCTGAGAATAGGTATTTCCATTAGGCAAGGAGTTCATACCATCGTTACGATCAGCAAGATACTGCTCAAGAGCATGCTGAAGACCCGAAATGTAATTATTCCCATTGTCACGTTCAGCGATAACGCCAGAAGGTACATCAGGACGTGCCTGAGGAAGACTCGCTGGATCAACATAGGTTGTTTCAGCGACAATCTTATACTGGAGAGGTTCAGCGGAAGGCGCATAGTTAATAATCTTGTTTTTTGCATCTTTTATGCCGTTTTTGATGTCATTGTTCACATTCTTAGTGGCACCACCGACAGCGCCATTAACAGCATCTGATGCGCCCTGAATGGCGTTTTCACCAATCTTTATGGTATTACCAGCGGCATCCACAGTTGTTTGCAGGCTCGTATTAGCACCTTTTACAAGATCGGTTGTGACTGCATTCGCCTTATCGGCAAACTGCTTGAAGAATGTGTAGATAAAGTCTGTTTGAAGTTCAAACTTTATCTTGCTGCGAATAATGAGCTGATCAACCGAGTCATATTTGATTTCTGGATATTTTACATTGAGACCAGCATCAAGATCCATTTGAAGTGGTGGCTTGAGTGGGCGCTGAGTGAGTTCTTCGACCTGGGTTTTAAGATCACTTTCAGGAACGGTTACATAACCCTTCTTGAGAAGACAAACAACCACAAGGATTTTTTTGAGGGATGAAATATGCGCCTGTAAATCAATGCCTTTGAATGTTCCAAGTCCAGGGATTTGTGGAGCCGGAGGGAGATCAGGAAGTTTGAATACCGGAAGAGGAGGGAGATCAGGAAGATTTGGAAGATCTGGAAGCGTTGGAAGCTCCGGGATGGTTGGAATGAACTTTCCAAAATCAAGATCAACGTTAATAAGAGGGGTATTGATATCAATCGGAATGTGGACACGCGGAAGTGTTGGCAAAAGAATTTGCTGCGGAGAAAAGGTGAGATCAGGCCATGAAACGTGAACACCGGCCTCGACTCGAGAGAAATCGAGAACAATGTCTGGCCACTTTGGGAACGGAATAACAGGAGGAGATGGAATATTAACAAAGAGGGATACGAGAACATGGAAGAGCGAGAATCGTTCACTCTTGCAGCTATCACACTGTGCGTTGTAGTCGAGAGTCAAATTAACAAGTGCTTGCCACTGAGCAAGAATATTCTTAATACTCTTTACAATATCCAGCCACTGATTGATGCGATTTTGTTGACGTTTGACGTAGCCGCCAACAAAGGTGCTTACCGTTTGAAGATAGTTAATAAGTTGACGAATGTATTTCGTCTCAATCATTCGATATTGAGCAATTTTTCTCGGAAGTTTTTTGAGGGTTTCAAGATCTTTCATAAGTTTCTGTACAGCAGAAACTGTTCCGCTAACCTTCACGTTGAGGAGTTTGCAGATATTGGCTGCACCAGGGTTGATAGGGCCCTTGTCACATTTAATAATATTTTTGACACGATCAATCTCTGCCTCAAAGTCAACAAGCCACTGCTGTGCATCATTCTGGAACTTGAGAATTTGCGAAGGAGAAAGCGCAGGGATGCGAATATTGATAGGTTTTGGTTCGATAGAGATAAGCGGAATACTATTGAGATACGCCAAGAATTTGGTATAGCCAGAAAGTTTTCCTTTTGGAACTTGAGGGACAAAAGCATTGCCAATAGAGCTCAAATCCGGATACATAATGTAGAGATCAGGAAGATCAGCAAGCTTGTTAAGAACTTCTTCGATTTGTCGATCCATCCAGTCGGTAATGAACTGAGGGAATCCTGGAACACGAATATTAGTTGAAACATTTGTTTCCGCCTTATATTGACCAAGCAGCTGGCTTACGTCATGGATTGTTGTAGTATCTTTCGTGCCATTTGAGGCGCCACCACCCGCAATCATGACAGTATTTCCGCCATCACCTCCACTGACCTTATCAGTGAGAGATGTACCAAAGTTTTGTGCACCTTTTACAACGTTATTGATCTTTTCAGAAATTGCCTTGCAGATAGAAGAAGGAATGATAGATATATTCGGAGCAAAAACGTAGCATTGGGAAGCGGTTTTAACGCCACCTACTGGATATGGACCACCCGAACAGATAGAGAGTGCAACCTGTCCCGTAAGTGTCGGAGAGACGTAGATGCGGAACGTCATGGCAATATTTTTGTAATCACATGGTGGCCAGAAGGAATAGTATGGACTACATGGGAATGAGGAGCCAAAGACAGGGATGCCGTCAACAAAAGGACCAGGTGTTCCATTGTTATTTGTGAGACCTGGAGCTAGGAAAGCTTGATTAACAGGCATAGGGAAACATCCTTCGCCACAACGAAGACTCTTGATCTTGTTTGCAACCGAATCGGCTATACCGTTGAATTTATCCTGGTATGAACCCAGAGTATCTCCAATGCCACCAATGCTCGACATATCAAGATAGTCTGGAATGCCGTTGCCATTCTCGTCTTTTGCAGTTTCCTTTTTGTAGAGATTCATAGCATCAAGACTCTGGGAGTCTTTCATGCCTTTTGTGAGATCATCAATTGCCTGTTGTTGATTTGGTTTAGCTGGGACCTCAAATTGCGTATAGGTAACATTGCCTCCCTGGGTCGTCGATGGATTCGACATGAAGTAGGTTGCCTTGGAAGATGCTCCGCCATGCGGTATTGCGAGAATATCCGGATACTGATCGGTACTTCCAGGAATACCTGTTGCACCAGGAAGAGTTGCGCTTACAGTGAGGTCAACAGAGTTAGCTCCGGAGAAGTTGCCGACAAGTTGACCAATCTTCGTGAACTGACCTTGTTGACTCATGAAAATTCGAACATCACCATTCGTGAGACCGGTAACAAGATCAAGCCATCCATCCTGATTCATATCAGCAAGCCTCATCGAGGTCACCTTAATAGCAGGATCAATGGCAAGTCCGAGATTTTCTCGAACAAAGAATCCACCAGTATTTTTGTAATAGTCCACACAGGTATCTTTCTTGGTGCAATTTTCTTTTACAGCAAAAAGAAGATCATCATAACCGTCTTTATTAATATCTCCAGTGACACCAGTACGAATGCCATTGGCAACATCAATAAGAACTCCACGATCGGTAAATCGAGCCTCTCCTCCAGTGTATTGGAGATATTCAATTTTTCCATCTTCATCTCCAACAAGGAGGTCTTTTTTACCATCTCCATTGACATCAACAGGAAGGATGACCTGCGCAGTAGTTGTGCCGTTGTAAATATTTTTTCCTAGATCTTTGGTAAATCCAGTCTGAGAAACGGTATTGTCACCAGGAAGTTTGACAGTTGGGTCACCGAGAACGATGCCAATTTCAGAGGCATAGGGGAGATGAGACTCGCCGACCGTATTGCGAGCAGCGAGGAGAAGCATGTGTTTATTGTTTCCAACAAATCCAACACCAGGTGATGTAATAGCATCTTCAAGAGATGTGTACGGAGAGCCGATAGAATCACTCTTATCAGTTGCATCTTTTGAGAGATCAACAAGGGCATAACCCTTGGCATCACTCGTTGAGTAGTTAGAATAGGTTGATTCGAAATGAATATTTCCATCCTTGAGGCTTGAAACGAGCCAAACTCCAGTTCCAAAATCATTTAAAGATGCAGGAAGTGTTGAAGAAAGAGAGATCGTATTTACCGCATCAAATCCAAGTTGTACGGTGGCAACAACAGTTCCAGAAAGGGCAACGTTGATGCGAAGATATTGCGAGGTATTTGTAGACCCATTTCCTTCAGACTGAGAAACGGTGAGAGTAACGCGCGAGTCATTGATGTGTATACCACCAACGGTATTGATTCGAGCAATTTCAGTACTGTTATCTCGAATAGAGAGTCCATCGGAAATAGAGACAAGAGAAATAGGAGAAATATCGTTCGTATTGGTGTCTTTAGGTTCGGTAGAGGCGAGAGATGTGGCGGAGATGCGTTGAACGAAAATACCAGCCTTACCTGTAATATCAGAAAGAGAATTGACGACCTGAGGAGCTCCCTGCTGCTTAACAATGAGGGATCCGGCGAGCGTCTTTCCAAGATCATTCATGATATCGACACGCAAAGGATCTGCGTAGCCCGAGGAGTTAACACGAAGAGTAATCGTATCATCTGCGACCGATATGCCACCATATGGATTGAGCGTGGCCATAGTATGATGAGGAGTTGGGTCTGTCGTAATAGCGCTTGCCGCCTGTGTTTTTCCGCTAAAGAGGAGGTTACCCGCAAGGTAGTTTTGTTCTGTGACATTTCCAAAAGGTCCACCAAGGACGGACGTGTAGAGGATGTTTGAATTAAACTGAGAAATCTGGCCTACACCGGTTCGGCCATGGGTAAGAATTTCAAATGTTGTACTGCCGAGTCCAGGAGAAGAAATAACCAAGTGGATCGGTCCTGGCGACTCGCGCGACTCAACCGTAATAACACCACTACCCTGTGACGAGAAGAGGCTCGTCTGATTGGTCAATGTGCCATTGGAAGTTCGGATATATCCATAGGCTTGGGTATCTTTCGTAATTCGCGCCGTGAGAGTCGCGGCCGCAGAGTTGGTTGCAAGATTTCCATTTGAATCAAAAAGAGAAATCGTGATATTTGCTGCCGTTCCGGCAGGGGCCATATTTCCATTACCCGAGCCACTTCCACCTCCTGTCGCAGAAAGTCCAACTTTCGTAGCGAGAGTTTTGATACTGCTGGTAACCACGAGTTTTTCAGGAGTGAGGGGTTGGAGGGCGACCGAGGCGCTAGCCGAAGGGAGCCCAAGACTGTCTACATAAGCAAATAAATTTCCTGAATGTTTACCAGCCCTGATCGTTACCAAAGCCTTACCTCCAACAAAGTGATCTGGAGCCTGAGAGGCAAACTGACCCATACCACCAGACAGAGCTTGATTTTCGCTACCCAACGAGAATGAAACAGGGCCGCTATAAGAAACGATATGTCCAGAAGTATCTTTCAGTGTAGCAGTGAAAAGTGCCTGCGATCCTCCATCCGCAGGTAGTGTTGCGCTATTTGCACTCATTTCGAGATGAAGGTCATTACGGACGGTGACAGAACCTTGAGTTTGAAGTTTTGTGCCATCACCAAGCTCGGCTGAAACCTGAACGATACCAGTTCCTACATCAGGGGATTGTTTTGAGCGGACAGAGAATATAAGTGAGTCGGCATAGGTATCAACCTGATAACCAGGCACACTAGAGTCAACATCGTTCACACCAACTATCTCAATTGGACCGGAAGTCACGATAGTATATCGAACAGGTTGATCTTTAATCGCATTGCCAAATGTATCAACAACATCAACATGAATATCCTGACTAGTAAGTCCTCCAGGGGTGAGAATAGTATCACTTCCAGTCATGGCAAGTGACTTCGGATCTCCACCAGCAACAATAAGATCTTCTTTTGTAGGAGCCACAGAAGGAGACTCTGGACTTAATTCCAGATGAATATCTCCACTAATGTGCCCAGCCGTAAGCGTGAAAGATCCCTGTCCATGATTCAAAGATATTTTCTTTGAATTAACAACGAGATCTTTCGGACCATCTACCTTGATTTCAATATCAGTACTGAGGTCGACGACCTGTCCCTCTTCGTCAACAGCACTCACATCAACACTGATAGAATCCTTTGATCCCGCGATAAGAACTGGATTTTCGGGAGTGACATTGAGGTGAACATTGTTAACACTGAGTGTCTTATTTTGGCTCTGAATCTGACCATTATCATTATAACCATAAGCCCGGACAACGAGAGACTGTTTGGCACTGCCAGAAATAATTTGGAATTTCGTCATACCTTCAGAAAGGAATATGCCTTTCTTGGAGATTTTCTTATTTTGACTATCATCTGCTTCATCAGACTCACCTGTGCCATCATGGAATGTGACATCAGAAAGATCGTTAACATCTGGGACAACCTGAGCTTTTGCAGAATCGGAGCTACTACTACCTTCGACCTGTAGCCAAACGATTGATCCATGATCATCACTTGCTACTTTTCCATTCTTATCTTTTGCAGTAACGGTAACATCTACAATATCACCACGCGTCTGTAAAAGAGTTTTTGATAGAGTAATCTCCAAGCTGCTCATAACACTTCCTTGCTTGACGGTGTTATTAAAGGTATTTCCCTCAGGTGACTTGGAAAGGTCTATTCCAAGAGGTTTTTTGAGGGTTTCTTTTGTCTGTTTCCACCAACCCTTGATAGCACAGAACCAATTCAAAATAGGAACAGGTTCGGAATACGTCTGTCCTTTGCAGTCCTTGCCGCCAGCCGGAGCGCTGCCACCATCAATACTCTTGGATGTGTCATCAACCTTTCCATTGGCTGAAGTTCCAGCAACAGGATCACCGAAGACCATCGATCCACTCACAAGTTGATTGTATGTAGGGTCGGTTTCATTCACCGGAGGGTCACCAGAAAAATCGGTTGTATAATAAGTAGATCTTCCATCGGCAACGAAATACATCGCTTCATAGCCTTGAGGTGAGTCATCAATATATCCATCAACATCGGGATTGAGATACTCCGTCATAACGCGCTGATGCTTTTCTTCGAGACTAAGAGCCTTCCACTCAATAAAGGACTTTGTTTTAAAAGCATCGATGAGAGTGAAAATTTTCTGACCATCCTGAGCTGTCTTGATGGCCTCTTGTAATCCAGGACCAGGATTCTGAAACATACTTGTAAGCGCACCGCTCATACCAAGAGACTGTTCTGTTTGAGCGAGCTGAACTCCATATTCTTCAAAAGAACTCGCAGAGAAAATATTTGGATATATAACCTCTCGAGTTGTACCAGTAGTGTCGACATACGTCGCATATCGAGGTTTGTCGATCGGAAGGCCAGTTGTAAGTGTGCTCTGGAACTGGGTTCGTAAAGTTGAAGGAGTTGGTTCAACATGGTAAGCCACGGTAGACAGATCTTTTTCTTTATTTGGAGTGAAAGTAATAGAAGCATATGGGACGAGTTTCTGCATCTGATCAAGTCGAAACTCACTCGTCTGGAATGTTTGCGGAGTATCCGTATCCAAAAAAGCTTTCACAATGTTTTGCCATCTCTCATTTTCTGTCGATCCAGCAGGTTTGAACACATATGGGAGCTCAGTCGGATCATCAATACCATAGTCACCACCCAAAAATTCCGCAGTTGGTTTGCCGATATAACGATCTCCCTGGAAAAGCTCTGGGTGATACGTCTTAAATGCCGCTGCATCGAGAGAGTCAGGTTTATTTTGCAAAAAGGTAAATGCATCAGGAGGGAGAAGCTGATTTTCTCCAATATCATATTGATTCGTATTATTAGCCGGGTTAGACTGGCCCGATTGAACCCCCCAAGTTTTTGCATAATTAAGCCAAAGATCCATTTTTCCATTACCATTGAGATCTCGCCATTGGACTTGCTCCATCTTTCCATCAGAGTTGGTGTCGAAATAGTCATTATTATCATCTGTGCCATTCATAACACCATAAAGGTTCAAGAAATCCTGCATCGTTACAGGATCGGTTTTGATATTTTGATTTTTATTTTCATACGACTGAACCAAGATCATTTTCGATGGATCGTGGCTATTTACTGGCTCCGTGATTGGATCTCCAGGTTTGGCACGAAGCGACTTCAAGACATCTCGGACTCCTGCATAAAACTTCGCAAAGAGTTCGTATCCGGAAAAGTTAGTGCATGAGTTAAGTCCATCTGCATCAGAAATAAAGGCAGAATCGGAAATACGAATCGTACCAGCATGATCGGCAACAGAAGACGTTGCGAGTTCTGGATAACAGTGGCGAGGAATAAGTTTTCCATTCTTATCAGTTTTGCCGGACTCAACATCGAGTTGGTTTTGGAAATTTATTCCATAGCATCCAGCAGCTACACCGTCGTCATTGGCATCCCGGAGAGACATTTTGGTTTCAAGTGGAGCGGCTGTCCCAGCATGAAGATAAGTAACCTTTACACTTCCATAAGAAGAATATGTGCCGAGAATCGAATCAAATGGCTGGTCGATAGTGACAGGGGTACCATCAAGAGCAAGAATAATATCCCCTACAGAAGGAGTGGTCGGATCGCCACCAGGAGGATTGAGACGATCAAAGGCTGGTATTGGGAGAGTCATGTCTGGTTCGATACGCGCGCCGTGATCGTAAGTATTTCCCGTAAGTTTTTTGGCTTCAGCTTGCGTCAAAGTCCGTGCATGAATTCCAAGTCCATACACACGGCGCGGATCCTTAAAGTTCGAAGTACTGCTCGCCGCTGCCGCAGCCTGATTAATCGTTCCGATATTAAGAGAACGAATAAACTTCACCATTTGCGGGACAGCTCCAGCATAGCCATTTGCAATCACCTGTTTTTGCTGTGATCCGCTATAGAGAGAGCACTGCTGAGTTCGTTGTAAATCAAGGAAGTTAATACCATGAATGGTATGAAGCGATGCCCCGTAAATACTTCCAGCCTCTTGAGAGCTAGACTGTCCATTAGGTGGAAGTATACTAAGTCCAGGTGTGCCGAATGCAAGGGATCCATTGATAAAGAGGAGATTGATCATCGTCTTTATCGGGTTGGAGTAGTTGTTATTCTGATAGCCAATAAATGGCTGTCCGTTCTGATCATAAGCGGGTACAGCAATCGGAAGCGGTGTAAATCCAGCAGAAGGATTTGCAGGTTTTCCATTGGAAAGTCCCCACTGATTCACAACGGTTCCGCCAAACGATCCATCAGGAGCGAAAAGGGCATTGAGTCGTTGAGGTTTTTGTATTTTCTCAAGTTGTTCGTTAATCTTCGCTTCGATTGAGTCGTTGATACTCTTGAAATACTCCATCATAAAGAGATCCTTCTTCGCGATAATTGAAGGAGGGCTTTCGACATCACTTTCACTCCATCGTCCACTTCCGGTAGCCCAGTCTGTTATTTTATTCAAAAAATTTCCAAAGAGTTCTGGATATTGGAGATGATATTTTTGAATCGGAGCCATCGTCTGAATATCCGGAATCACGGCATCATAATCCGTAGGCTTAGCGGAATTAGGGGCATTACCACCCGCAGATGCCTTGGCGACATCTTGTTTGTACTGATCTTCGGTGGCCTGTTCCTCAGGAGTTTTTTGAATATCAGCGCTAGCATTTTGCTGATCGAGTTTTGCTACCTCAGCATTTAGGGCACCAATTTCATCAGACCCAATAAGATCAAATTTTTTCTTGAGAAGCGTGAGCCATTTAGAACTATATCGACTGTAGGCCAAGTCTTCTATATTTTTCAAAAAATTCTGGTATCTCGGAAAGAGGCTTGAGTTCAAACTCTTTGCCTCTTCAGACATGTCATTGATGAGAACTTTTTTCTGGAAATTGTTATATGCCTTGTCTCCAGTGTGGTAGAGATGATTTTTATCAAAGTACTCAGCAAGTTGTTTCTTGCCATCAACACCGCTTCCTGGTGCACGAATCACGCCATGCCAAATTTCAGGTTTCGGATTAGTTACACCATTGGATCGCTCAAACGTCTGTGTCGTAGGCGCAAAAACATATTCCGGCTCAACGAAATCAGTGTAGGGAAGTAAGCTCATGAAAAACTGCGAACCTTTGTGAACGACCGGAAGTGGAACTTCACCCACAATAATCACACCTTTCAATTGTGTTGGTGAAGAGTTATCCGGATCGCCCTCTTGGTACAATCTTTCCAAAACTTGCTGCACCTTCAAAACCGTCTGCGGCTCCTGCGAAACCGGCAAAATCAATACCTGTGTTTTTGGAAGTGCCTTCTGAATATCTTCGCTGTATCGTTCAATTCGACCTCGTAAATCTCCACTCGATACGCCGCCCAAGCCAAGAAATCCACTTCCATTATCTTTGCTTTTTGACAGCCCATCATACGAATTCGAATCATTCCATACCTCCTGATCAACAATGAGGGCGACCAGATCCCTGGCGCCCTCAATTTTCTTTCCTAAAAATCCGGAACTCGTTTTAGCTTCATCTGCACCATACGTCGCCTCCGCAAAAACCGTTTGCACCTGCACCACATTTACCGCCAGAAGAGCGGCCACAAGAAACGCTATAGAACTTTTCTTGAAGAGTGAGTGAAGCATGAGGAGGGTTCATCGAAGGAGGACTAAAGCACTACAAACGGCTTTAATGACTAGTAGTTACTACCGACCACATAGTAGAGATTGCCAGCACCAGCAGTAAGGGCTGCATCACACTTCATAGTTCCAATATTTGCAAGTGCGGCTGCAGAGTTACCGCCTTGAGCAGATTCAGTTTGAACGCCAAGAATATAGCATTTATATTTTGCAGCAGCATCGGCATTATCTTTGCTGTAGCTATAAGCCACTCCATTTGGATCAACAGGAGTTTTTCCACCCTGGAAATATGATCCAAGAGTTCCATCTGAAATGTTTGCAGGATAACTACCCTTATCTGAGTAATAACTTTCAACAGCAATCTTTATTTGATTTATATCAGTCTTTCTCACTGTATCTCTTGCTTTCTTCGGAGCATCAATAACCTTCGGAACAAGACCAACAGCCAAAATACCGATAATGACGATCACGATCAGAAGTTCGATGAGGGTGAAACCCTTTCGAAGTCTTGCAGAAAATTTCATACGAAATGAAGTAAGGATATAACTGCGTGGAATTATAATAAATAAGAGTAAAAAACTCAAGAAATCTGAAGCTTTTCTTGCTTTATATTTTAAATGAGTTGCGTAAATACATGAAAGTATTGCAACTAAGATTCCGCGCGCACAGAAACGGCAAATACATTAAGGCCAAGTAGTTTAGTTATTGCCGACAATGTATTGGTATAATTTATCAGCAGCAGCTCCCGGAGGAATGACACCATTGCACCAAGCCGCTGCTGATGGAGTCGCTGAGCTATTACCCCCTTTCCCTGTTTCGAGTTCTGCACCGATAATATAGCAGTTGATATTCGGAGAGGCGGGAGGAGACTTAAAACTTTTGTAGATATAGGCGCCTTGAGAGCCACAGTCACCATTAGTTTTAGTGGAAACAGGATCTTGTGGAATTTTATTTCCGGAGAAGTAGGAGCCCAGTGCGATATACGCAGCCGACGCTGGATTTAAGCAAGGCGAATTTGAATCAGGAAACGCATTATAATCAGAAGCATAGGCAGTAAGCGCAGTGCGAAGCGAATCCAAGTCCTTTTTTCTCACAGTATCTCTTGCTCTCTTCGGTGCATCAATAACCTTCGGAACAAGACCAACAGCCAAAATACCGATAATCACAATCACGATCAGAAGTTCGATCAAGGTGAAGCCTTTTCGAAGTCGCGTGGAAATGTTCATGTAGAGATTGAGTGAGGAGAAATTGGCACTATTATACAAACGAAGTGCAGCTTGTGGCAAGTAACGAAAAAATATGTGAGAAAAACAGCCCCACCATTTCTGATGAGGCTGCATTTTTTCTAGTAAAATATTATTCTGACTAATCGACTATTCAATGTGCTATTTCGCCGCTTGTAATCAAGATTACTTGACCGCCAACTTTCCGAGAGCCTGGACGAGAATCTTGGTTGCCTGACCTCGAGTCAAGTTTTGGTTTGGAGCGAAGTAGCCCTTTGCGACACCCTTTACGAATCCATACTTTTCAGCGCTTACAACGTACTTGTAAACTGGACTCTGTGGAGCAATGTCCTTGAACGGATTAACATCAGTAGTTCCAACATTAGCAGTGACAATGGTCTGAGTCTTACCATCGATCTTCGCAATGGCGAGGAAGAGAAGTTCAGTTGCATCTCCGCGAGAGATTGGTTGTTCCGCCTTACAAGTCGCATCATCGTATACATCAACGAGACCAAGTTTTACTCCAGCTGCGAAGTATGGCGCTGCCCAGTTTGCCTTTGAAACATCTTTACATGGAGACTTATCAGTCTTAGCAAGTGCTGGTGCAGGAATCTGGAATGAGTTCATGACCATCTTGAGCCACTGTGATCGAGTAAGGGTGTCATCTGGACCGAAGAACTGTCCGCCTGGATATCCGCTAATTACTGAGGTTCCATCAGCAAGTTTTCCGTTATTAAGAATGGTGATATAAGTTCCGAATGGATTGTTTTTCTGAACATCCTTGAAGCTTGTAAATGGAGATGTCTTGAATGGAAACTTGAAGAACTTGGTTGAGCCTGGCTGTAAAATAACAGCACCTCCTCCACCTCCTCCACCTCCTCCACCTC
>JBBIGU010000010.1:0-36489 GCA_037447365.1 Candidatus Peregrinibacteria bacterium
GTCATTGTGGCAACAACACGTGCAACATCTTCTTCGGTAACAGTTTCACGTTTTTCACGCGGAATTTTGAGAGTTTTTGTCTCATCAATTTCTCGCATAACTTCAAGTTCGTGGTTTCGAAGTTCAGCAGCGTATTCATAATTTTGATGAGAAACGGCCTCTTCTTTTTTCTTGATCGTTTCATTGAGTTCGGCCTGAAGTTTTCGGATCTTGTCCATATTTCCCTTCGAAGAAATTCTCTTCAAAGAGGATGCTTCATCGATAAGATCAATAGCCTTATCTGGAAGGAATCGATCATTGACGTATCGCTTGGAAAGACGAACAGAAGCCTCAATGGCCTTATCATCAATGATGAGTGAATGATGTTCTTCAAAACTTTCTCGAAGTCCACGGATCATCTCAATACTGTCTTCAGTGTTTGGTTCTTGAACCATAACCGTCTGGAAACGTCGCTCAAGAGCAGAATCGGTTTCAATATGCTTTCGATACTCAGCGGTGGTAGTAGCACCAATGACCTGAACTTGTCCTCGTGAGAGTGCAGGCTTGAGGATATTAGCCGCATCCAAACTACCTTCGGCAGATCCAGCACCGATAACGGTATGGAGCTCATCAATAAACAAAATAACATTCGTCTGGCTCGAAGCCTCGTCGAGAACCTGTTTAATACGTTCTTCGAACTCACCACGATACTTCGTACCAGCAACAAGTGATGTCATAGAAAGTGACAAAAGTCGCTTGTCCAAGAGGATATCTGGAACCTGCTCATTGACGATTGCCTGTGCAAGTCCTTCAACAATAGCTGTTTTACCAACACCAGGCTCACCGAGAAGAGCTGGATTATTCTTCGTCTTTCGGCAGAGAATAGAAATCATTCGTTGAATCTCTTTGCTGCGTCCAATGACTGGTCCGAGTTTACCCTTGCGTGCCTCAACAACAAGATCAGTCGTGAAGTAATCGAGCGCAGGGGTCTTGCTCTGTTTCTGGCCTTTTCCAGACTTCTTGTTTCTCTGGAACTGATCTTTATTGAATCCAGCTTCTTTTTCTTGACCACTTGTCATGACACCCTGAAGTCCGCTCAAGAAAAACTCAATTGGATTCATAGCCGTATTAACACCTGGAATGCCAGGGATAGCCTGAGTACCTTGTTGCTGCTGGCGACTGCGCTCAAAAGCCTCAATGACCTGATCTTTGACATCCTGTGGATTGACCTTCATATTTTCAAGAATAACAGTCGCAGCGGTATTTTCCTGAGATACAAGTGCGTAGAGAAGGTGCTCAGTTCCAACGAACTGATGACCAAATTCTGCAGCACAATGAATAGCGTCTTCGATAACTTTTTTTGCAAAACCGCTGAGGCCAGTAGGGCCCTTATCGCTCGTTTGCTGTTGTCCCGTTCGACCAACCGTTTTTAATACGAGGTGAACATTTTCAAGCGAAACACCAAAACTCAAAAGAATTGAGGCACCGAGAGATTGTGATTGTGAGAGAATGCCGAGCAGAATATGTTCGGTTCCTACATAATTAAGACGCGCTTCTCGAGCACGATCTTGAGCATAGATCAGCGCCTGTTTTGCCTCTTTGGTGAATTTTTCAAATCGTGCAAAGTCTGACATGAGAAGAGGGTGAAGGGGTAAGTTACGAGGTGTGTTATTGGCATCAACCGGTCAGTAAATTGTACCATAGCTCAAAGCTACTATCACCTCATTAGAATGTACGTATTAGAGAAAGATTGTCTTATTTAGCTTTGACCATCAAAATATTTGGCACTCAAAAGTATAGAGTGCCAAAAAATAAAAGTCAAAACAAAAAAGCAAGAATCGAGGTGTTTTCGATGGAATCGTCGTATTAATTTTTCACAGGAATAAAATCGAACGACGTAATGAGGCTAAAGAAGTCGTTAGTGGACGGATCATATGTTGTAAAATTTCCAGGAGTATAGGTCAAAACAAAGACATATTTTTCACGTGCAACAACAAAGGTGGTAACACCCTTATCGGATTGAGTTCGTTTATACCCGACAAGTTTATGGGGGCCAATGAGATTTTTGGTAGAGGCTTTTTCATCACCAGTGAAGCTTGCGAGAGAAGCGTCATTGGAATTGAGAACACGTTCAATCTTGATGGTGCTCGAAGGTATGGCCGGACAAATAGGTTGATCTCCGCAGGATAAAGCGGAAGAAGAGGGAATAGTAAACGTAATCGTATTGGTTGTTTTTGAGATATCCCATCCATGACGTTGTTGAAAGGTCATACCAAAAGATTCATCCCGGAAGGTTTCCCATTTTTGAGCTTCTTTTGGATCAATGGTAACGGTAGATGTTGCTTCAAAAGGTGTAACTCTCAAAACCTGAATGAGCTGTTTTCCGCTAGGAGACTGAGAAAGTCGTCCTTCAATTTCTACATTTTTCTGAAGATATTCGTCGAGATTGGCACCAAGGCCAGTAAGAAGAATAGTTGTTTTATCAGATTTAGTAAGAAGATGTGTGCCAGAGCCAGGAACAATAATACTTCCTAATGAGGAGATAACGCCCATTTCTCGAACATCTTTAATCTCTTCTTCTTCCTGAGCAGGATTTCGAGAAGACATAGAAAAAGTTCCACGTTGTGTATAGAGAACATATCCACTGAAGAGAACAAGAAAGAGGATAAAAACAGGAAGAAAGCGTTTCATTATTTAGAGGAGTGAAGAGGTAGAGTTGAAGGTAATGCCAAGGTGTTCGTAGGCATGTTTTGTAGCAATGCGGCCGCGCGAAGTGCGTTCTAAAAAGCCCAACTGCAAGAGGTATGGTTCGTAAATATCTTCGATGGTTTCCTGTTCCTCAAAGAGCGCGGCCGATAGGGTATTAAGTCCGACCGGTCCACCTTCAAATTTTTCAATAATAATTTTGAGGAGTTCAATATCAACACGATCAAGTCCGAGCTGATCAACACCGAGAGCCTTGAGTGTCTCATGAGCAATATCGGCCGTAATAACAGGCGCCTGTTTATGTGCAGCGAAATCGCGAACACGACGGAGAAGACGGTTGGCAATACGTGGAGTTTGACGAGAAGATTTTGCGAGAATTTCTGCAGCCTCGTCGGTAAGTTCGCACTCAAGAATTTTTGAAGAACGATATAAAATATCCTGAATATCTTCGGTAGAATACAGTTCAAATTTGAAGATATGTCCAAAACGTGAGCGAAGTGGTGATGAAAGCATGTTTAACTTTGTCGTCGCGCCGATCAAGGTAAATCGAGGAAGACTGAGTCGCATCGAGCGCGCCGAAGGTCCCTTTCCAATCATGAGATCCAAGCAATAATCTTCCATGGCTGTATATAGAACCTCTTCAATCGCCGGTTTGAGTCGATGAATTTCATCAATAAAGAGAACTTCAAAATCCTTCATATTAGTGAGAATCGAAGCTAAATCCCCCTGTTTTTCAAGGGCAGGTCCAGAAGTTATTTTAATAGAAACACCCATCTCTTTCGCAAGAATGTTTGCAAGTGTCGTTTTTCCAAGCCCAGGTGGACCGTATAAGAGAACATGCTCTAATGGTTCATTGCGACTTTTAGATGCATCCATGCTAATCTGCAAATTTTTCTTGATCGCTTTCTGACCAATATACTCATCCAAAACTTTCGGTCGAAGGCTATTTTCAAACTGTTGCGCTTGAGGATTTTCCTCAAGCGCAGGTGCGAGAACTGTATCAAATGTCTCCGGATCGAATTGTGCATCTCGCTTAATCATGCCCAAAGTATATCACAGGCTTATTTCACAGAAAAAATAAATCGCTTGATACCATCAGGATCTGGCGCATACTCAAACACCACAGATACTTCATTTGCGGCCGTAGCGATACTGAGGGTTCCATAATCCAAAAAGGGAATCAATGAAAAAACTCCTTTTTCTATCAGGTGAATATCTTGAATATCATGGAGTTCCGCCTCATTTTCCTCATTAAGGTTGAGAAGTTTCCAGTCGATAAAAATAACTCGAAAATTCGTTACAACGAGTTTGTCACCCCAATAAATGAAAGCGACATACATAAAAACCAGAATAAACAAAAGGGTAATGAGCGCAAGACTCATATAGAAAGCTTGCGGAGATATGCTTTGCTGAAGGACAAAAACAACAAAATAAAAAGGAAAACTGGCGGCAAGTGTCTTGATGATATAAAAGACAAAAGGGAAGTAGTGCCTTCGGTAAACTTTCTGAATAGTTTCATTTCCTCGTAGGTGCATGATGAATTACTAGCATATTTATGAAAAATTTCATAGAATAAGCGGGAATTTCCCCTCGCCCTCATAGCTCAATGGATAGAGCAGCGCCCTTCTAAGGCGAAGATGTAGGTTCGATTCCTGCTGGGGGTACCACAAATTTGCTTTAATGATAATCAAAATGAGCCCGGTTCCTTTCGGAACCGGGCTCATAAAAAATCTCAAAATTTCCCCTACAATCCCTACTTTCCAGCTACCGTAATATCCGTAAGGGCGACATCGCTAGGAGATCCAGACGTCCAGCTGATAGTAGCTTTGTCTCCATTGAGGGCCGTAACCGTTCCATTGTAGAACTTGCCATCAGTCCACTTTGCAACAACTCGATCACCAGCTTTGACAGAGGCGGATCCAGAAGGAAGGTGTGCTACACCAGTTTTTGCGAGAGTTTCGGTTGAGCTATCGTCATCATACTTAACCGTAACCTGATCTCCAGCAACTGCAGTAACCTGGGCATTCCACCAACGATCACCACCTTTCCAATTACCAACTACTTTGTCACCAACAGAAAAACCACCACCACCACATCCAGTGAGGGCGAGAAGAGCAACCATACCAAGAGAAACGCCGATAGAAGAAAGCTTCATACGAAAATAGTGAAGAAGTAAAAACTTCACCAACTATAGAAAAGAAACGTAAATCAGTCAAGAAAGCTCAGATAATGCTTTAGCCATTTGCAAGTCCGGCTGTATATGTATTTGAGCCGGTATTGAGAATGACGAGAAGTCGATAGATAATCTCAGCAACCTCGCCACGTGTAATCTCTTCATTGGCCTTGAATCCATGGGCCGTAGAAGGAAGAAGATTCTTCTCTTTGGCAAACTGCGCAAAGACAGCGCTCCAATCGGTTACATTAACATCTGGATATGGGGCATTGTTAACAGTCGGATTGATGGAAACTGGAGAAGAAAGGAGAAGTATCTTGAGGAATTCTGCTCGAGTTACGTTTTGTGCTGGTCGGAAGTATCCACCCATATATCCCTGTGTAATGCCGTTCTGTTGAGCTGTGGCGATGTATGGAATATACCAGGCATTTGGATCGAGATCGGTATAGGAAAGAGTACCCTTTGTAGGGAGAATCTGACGATTTGATGACTTGAGTGCAACCTTGAGAACCTCAACTCGAGAGATGACCTGATCTGGCTTAAATGTTCCATCGTTGTATCCGCCGAAGACGCCCTTGTCTTTGACGTATTTAATAGCATCGTAGAATCCTTCATCACCAGCAACGTCAGCAAAGAGTTTTGTTCTATTAAGGTCAGCCTTCGTAACAACTGGCTGTGGAGCAGGTGTAGGATTAACAACATCAAAAGATGCAGATTTTGTCTGTATACCTTTGTACATAACAGTCACCTGGCCTTGTCCGACACGTGGATTCTGAAGACGGAAGACAAGCTGACCATCAGAAAGATCACCAGTAGTAACATCTGCCTTTGAAAGATTGCCAACATCTCCACTAAGGAGAAGAAGTGCGGACTCATCAAGAGTGTTTACTGAATTACCATTTTGATCTTTAGCAATAAGAGTCATTTTAATATCCTCTCCGAGTTGATAACTTGTCTTCTGGTTGAAAGAGAAGGTGATAACGGTAGGAGCCGGAGTTGCCGGTGTAGTTACTGCCACAGGACTGGTCACAGGAGTGACAACTGGCGTAGGAGTTGGTGTTGGTGTGGAATCAGGTACGGATGTCTGAGTGCCAGTACTGATTGGCGTTGTCGTGAGATTTCTCTGAACAAACGTCATTGGATTGATGGTGCCTTCATAGGCCTTATCCTTTCCAAGACCTGCATTAATAGCGCCAACGAAGTCGAGTCCAGCAGCAGCCTGTTCTTGGTATGTAAATGCCCAATATGGATGCCAAGGGGTATTGATGCGATCAATTTGGAAGTGTATGTGTGGGGTTGTTGCGAATCCGGTTTGACCTGAAAGACCAATATTTTGTCCACGAAGAACAATATCTCCTTCATTAATAATGACACTTGCCAAGTGGCTATATGAAGAATAGTACGTTGTCTTGACGTTTGGGTCTTCAAGAGAAGGAACATTCTGATGGATAACAACAACGTGTTTACCGAAACCATTTGTCTGGTTGGCAACCTTAACAACAACTCCATTAGCAATGGAGCGAACAGGAGTGTTTATTGGAACCTTAATATCAACAGCAAGATGACTTCCGTCATTTTCCAATCCATTAAGTCGATAGCTACCCATGTACGGAACAGGGTAGGTAATCTTTTGATTTCGAACCGCATCGTCAGCAGCATTACCCCATTTCAATGTATCAACCGTTCGTGCCAACGCATCAGCACTATAGAAGGGCGTGCCAACCATTTTGCTTGCAGGGATCTGCTCGTAACTATATTTATATTCTTCGCTCTTAAGTTTTACCCAGTTTGGAACTTTTTCGATAGGATATACCGTTCCATCAAAAGCTGGAGCCTGCTTCGTAGGAAGAATGCTTGCAGTAAGAAGGAGGCCACTTTGTCCGAGAGCGACAAAAGATCCAATCATAAGAAGAGCAAGTCCTGCCCAAGCAGCCTGATGTCGACGATGACGTCGATCTTCGAGTTGATGAATCGGACTAGTGATAAGGAGATCATCTCCACCGCGAGAGAAATTTGTGTCTGACATTTGGTTTTTGTTTTGATATATCATATCATTATAGCAGCTTTAGCCAAAAAGATCAAATGCCTAAACCACAGTCCAAGCCTAAAAAGACGAAACACACCACGAAATCCCAAGCTGAAACCAAAAAAATAGCTTCAAAACTCCTTCAGGACATCGGCCACAAGGGCATTCTCTGTCTTTATGGATCGCTGGGTGCCGGGAAAACAACGTTTGTAAAAGGTCTATCCGAGAGTCTCGGAATCCCGGAAATGTCGATCAAAAGTCCGACATACACCTATCTTCGGGAATACATAACGCCAACTCATAGTATCTATCACTTCGATTTGTATCGACTGGAGGGAAAACCGGAAGTGGCAAGACACATGGTTCAGGAAGTTCTTGAAAAGAATCCCGATCTTCTCCTCATTGAATGGGCAGAATATCTCGGATCATTTTTACCAGAAAAAAGAACAGACATCTTCATCGAAGTCGAAGGGGATACTGATCGAGTTATTCGAATTGAAGAGCAATAAAAAGATAATACAACAATGAATCTTCAAGACATATATCAGCTCTACAAAGAGTGTCACACTCCGCTTCACGTGCAAAAACACATGAAGAAGGTTGCCGAAATCGCCACGCATATGGCAAAAAAAATTCATGAAAATGGATACAAGGTTAATGTAAAAAAAGTCCGCGATCTCGCTCTCATACATGACCTCATGAAGGCAATTGTTTTCAAAAAAAATGCGGCGCACACCTTCATGGAAAATCCAACAAAAAAAGATGTTCAAATGTGGGAAAAATGGAAGAAAAAATATAACAAAAACGATATAGAGGCTACATCAAAGATTCTCAGAACAAAGAAAGAAGCCTATCTTGCAGAGGCTGTTATGTCGCAGCAATTCGATGCAATAACCTCAAAGAAGCATCCGCTCAAAACGCTCGAAGAAAAAATCGTGTACTATGCGGATAAACGAGTTGCTCACACAGAGTTTGTTTCTCTAAAAAATCGTCTTCAAGAAGGATACAAGCGTTACAACGGAAACAAGAAAAAATCACAAAAAACAAAGAATGTTGAGCTCGCAATTCACATGCTCGAAGAAGAGCTATTGAGTATGGCCGGCGAAAAAATCTAAGAGTATCTGCAATTATTTTGCAGCAACAGTGGTAGAAGTTTTTGGAGTGCCAGACGAAGTGTCTGCAACTTTTGCTCCTTTAGCGTTGACGACCGCAATGGTCTTGATGATATGGAATCGTGAAGCGATGATGGTGTTCATTCGTGTTCGAGCGGCAACTTCGAATAGTTGTGCATTATCATCTTGTTCGCTTGTGACAATTCCTTGAGCCTGTTTGAATTTAAAGACAGCATGGGCCGTAGCAGGTCCATAGAATCCAGTTGGTTGAACTCGAAGATAATTTAATTTCATCAACTCCTGCTGAAGTTGTCGAACAGATTCACCGGAGCTATTTGGGGCGAGGTCTTGTACAAGATATGATGGAACATCAATCACAACTGCGGCTTGCTGGCTGGTCAAAGAAGCGACGTACTTCTTTTCAAGAGCAGAAAGGGTCTTTTGTCCGAAGTATCCAGCACCCTTGTCAGTCTCACGAAGAACAATGCTCTGATCTTTTTGGAATTGGAAAAGTGCAGATTCAGTTTTTTCATCAAAAATTCCAGTCAAAGGAACGTCGTACCCGAGTGATTTCAAAATTTGCTGCAACTTCAAGACATCTTCTCCGTGAGAACCACGTCCAAATGACTTGGTTGGAATGAGTGTTTTTCGTCGATCAGTGAAGGCTTTTTCAAGAGCAATTCGTGTCTGAGGTCCAGTATGTCCTGCGCCAAGTTCACTTTGCTGATCAAAGAGGTTGTGATCTTTCTGGAAGGCAAAGATAGCATCACGAACATCGTCTCCGTAGAATCCATCAACGGCTCCTTTGTAATAACCAAGAACCTGGAGGATTCGCTGAAGCTTAACAACGGAAGCGCCACTGCTCAAATACCAGATATCTTCTTCGAAGAGGGCAGGTGGAGCAATAACAACAGGTGATGTTTTTACGACAGTCTTGCTAGTAGTTGATGAAGTGTTGGTAGTGGAAGGTGGATTTGGGTTTGGGATTCGTTCAGACGGATCATAGTTCGTGAGGGTGATTTCTTCTTCAATAGAAGGGTTGATTCCAAGAAGCTCGATAGTAACCGTTCGTCGTCCCCAAGCAAGAGCGCGAGAAAGACCTTTGTCACCAAATCCCATCCAGATATCAAGTCGATCATGACGAGTAGTGTCCTGTGATGCGACAATCGCTCCTCCTCGATCATGAACCGCAACAGTTCCGATCCCAGGAATTCGCATCTTCGTTCCAAATGGATAGACTGAAGGGGCAGCAACCATGCCAGGGTAAACCGGAGTACCATCAGCACCATTTGTACCTCTTCCGTTGAGACGAATATCGGAGGCATAGCTTCCAGTTACGTATCTCTGCTGATTAGGGAGTGGAGAGTAGTAGGCAGTTGTTTCGAAAACTCGTGTACCAACAAGAGTTCTTGCTTTAGGATCCTGGACGACAGGAGCAGGAACAGGAGTAGAATCTGGATTTACAGGACTTGCAGGATCAACTAACTCAGCCGGAGGGAGTTCCTGGGCGAGAGCTACCATTCCATTGAAGGAAATAGTAAGGAATAAACTGGCCGTGACGATATGTGCTAAGCTACGAAAATAGGGTCGCATAAGTTTGTTTGTGTGTTTGTGTTTATTCGAACTTTTCATATAAGTATACCACAAAAGCACACGGACGGCCGTTATATACTATTGTCATATGCTTGAAAAGGTTCCCGACTCAAAAAATCAAAGCTGAACAAAGCTGTGAAACAGGGGTAGCGCACCACTAAAAAATGTACTCAAATAACCTTATATAGAGTCTTTTAAAGACTTTTTAGAACCCAAATGGATCCTCCGGCTTTGGAAGCTTCGCGCCACCGCCACCGTTCGTCAGACCAAGACGTCGGATAATTTCACGATCAACAAAGTCCTTATCTCGTCCGTATTTGAGACGGGAGAGTTGTTTGAATGCCTCAGCGGCCGACCGGTCACCTTTCTCCAGATATGGATTGAGAGGGGTGATAGAGAATGGCCTTGAAGGCTGGGTATCGATAGAGAGTTTCATGACGGCCTTGAACTTATCTAAGTTGACGAGGTCTTGATCACTAAAGACAGGTGCCATTTCCTTGGCAAGGTACTCGGCGTCTTGTGCACCAATCTTATAGCTCAAGATTGTACCAACGTTACCAAAGATCGCCTCTTTAATACTCGATCCCTTCTTGTTCAATCCACCACCCTTATCTTCAAGCTGTGCGAGATATTGGTGAGCAACGGCCAATCCGAGACGATACTTACGAGCTTCAGAGAGAATAACTTCGATAGAGTCGGTAACGTAGTTCTGGAACTCATCGATGTAAAGGAAGAAGTCGCGAGGTTTCTTGCCCTGTTTCAAAAACTTCTGACGACTCAATGCTGCCATTTGCAACTTGGACACCATAATCAAACCGAGAAGCTTTGAGTTCATTTCACCGGTTTCACCCTTAGAAAGGTTCACGAGGAGAATCTTTCCATCATTCATGACATCAGAAAGATTGAATGCCGACTTCGCCTGGCCGATGATATTACGCATCATCGTGTTTGTGACGAACTGACCAAACTTCGCCGCCAAGTACGGAATCATTTCCTGCTTTTCACGCTGACCAGTCTTCGCCATCTGATTTTCCCAGAATGACTTCACGATCGGATTTGTAACCTTTTCGGATTTATAGGCAGAGTATTCATCATCCGTAAACAGACGAACGATATCAGTAATCGCACCACCTTCTGGATCAGACATCAAAGTCAAACAACCGTTTCGGAAGTAATCATGAATACGTGGACCGAAGATTTCTTCACCGAACAGCTTAATCATGATGTTCATCGCCTCCATAGAAACGAGTTCTTTTTCTTCCCAAGTGTCACCTTCGAGAAGATTTAAACCCATTGGGCGATCCATATCTCCCGGATTGAAGTAAATCACATCATCAGCACGTTCTCGTGGAATAAAAGGCATAATATCTTCAATCAAACTTCCGTGCGGATCGATGATGGCGATACCATCGCCATTTCGAAGATCCTGTCGAATCATCGCCTGGAGAATGGAAGACTTACCAGTACCCGTCTGACCAATGACGTAAAAGTGTCGGAATCGATCATCTGGTTTCATGCGAATTTCTTTCGTCACACCACGATAGGTATTGTGACCGAGAAGAATTCCTTCTGTTGGAATATTCGCAGGAGCTGGGGCAATTTTATAGTTCTGCCAAACGATATGCGGATTCATGTTGTACTGAATGCTTGGCAAGTGATAGATACTTGAAAGTTCTTCAGATGAGAGGATCATATGGCGCTTACCCTCCAAAGGATGAAAATCTCTAAACCAACTTCGTCGGAATCGTCGGAAGATAAAATCTCGTACGAGCTTTTTGACATCATGATATTTTGAATATTCGAACTCATTTCCATTAGCGAAGTCGAACTGACCAAACGCTTTGTGAATATTGGAAACGTTCATTTTTGCAGCCCGAAGTGTTGGGGCAGTACAAACAACGCGGATAACGGTATCAAATCCAGGATGAGCGTTTTTTTCATCAAGCGCCTTGATTTCTTCTTCACCCATCGAGGTGACACGTTCCTGTTGTTCGGGAGTTTCTTTGTGGTCTTTGTTCATGAAGAACTCAAAGAGCGCGCCAATCCAGGCGACCGGATTATACCAAGCAAAACCATGTTCTTTGCCTTTATATCGAGCCTTAGCCATTTCACGACCTTTATGTTGCCAGTGATTTGATTCAGGCTTGATAAGAATCTGAATCGAAGCACCTTCTTCTTTATCAAATTTAGAAAGAGCATTGATAAGTGCATTGAGTGGATCAGAGTTGAGGCGATTGTAATTTTTAATCGGCAAGTGGTAATCCTGTTCAAGTTGCATATAACATCCATCAACCTGTGAGTTGGGTTTGAAGATGTTGTAGTCCATAACCTTTTCGATGTGACAGTCGGGATAGAAGCTTGTGATCTGTTTTTCAAGGTAAATGAGGAGGTCGTGCGGAACCACCATGTAGAAGTGAATTTCCCCATCAATAACGGCAAATTCAAGTGAAAGATAATCTTGTCCAATGAAGTGATATCTCCAGCTTTTGTCATACATGCTGTGAAGCGACTCATAGAAGTGAGTCATGATACCGATGATTTCTTTAAAGCTCTTTTGGGCAGAAAAGGCTCGTGATTCTTTTTCTGCATCATCTTTGGACTCCTTGCGTGGAACGCGCACCTGCAAAAACACCATGTCACGCATTCGATGTGCATCGGCATGATGATGAACGAGGTAGTGAACGAGCTCGTACAACCCAAACAGGGCGACAATCGTTCCAACAATCCAATATGCGAGTAAGAGGGTCATAGTTGTAAACCTATAATAGCATCAAATCATTATACCAGAAAAGGTAGCTTTGGGGAAGGCTAGAATGCCAGGCGTGCCGTACTAGTACGGAAATCCGGCGAAAATAAAGCTAAACTTGACAGAAATGTAATTAAGAGTAAGATAAGTCCTCAGTTACGCAAGTTTATAAATTACTATACATATGTCGAATCTTAAGGTAGCCCCGGACAACACAGGAATTACTCAAGAACTTGGCCCTATTATTGCCAAGCTGAATCAACTCATCAAATCAGGAGACGTCAAACGAGCCGATGCCATCGGCGAAAAATTAGGGAACCTCAGTCGACAAGTAAGTCAGGACCTCGCCGCAACCGCAGCCACTCAGCGAACAGAAGGGAAAGTAGAAGAAACAAAAGTCTCAGAAACAAAAGATCCATCTTCAAAAGAACTTTCTCCAGAACTCCAACAGACCCTCCTCACCACCCTCAAATCCCGCTTTACCACAAACTCAAAACTTCATCCAAACACCAACTGGGCCGATGTAGAACGTGCCCTTCTTGCCTCCCCAGAAACCCTCTGGTCTCTCCAAAAGCTCGAAGAAACCGGTGGTGAGCCGGACGTCTTCCTCGATGAAGAAGACGCCTTCGTCTTCGGCGACACCTCATCAGAATCTCCATCAGGTCGACGCAATGTCGTCTTCGACAAAGAAGCAGAAGATCTGGAACGAAAAAATAATCCACAAGCAGTTTTTAACGGTAACGCTGCTGATAAAGTCCAAGAATGGAACGTTGACTTCATGGACGAGCTGCAATATCGCGGTCTCCAAAAATTCAAACAGCTCGATCGTAACACCTGGAGCTGGCTCAAAACACCACAGGATATTCGAAAGGCTGGCGACGCTTTGGTCGGCGATCGCGGCAATTTCGGCGTGAACGTGAATCAGGGCAGTGCGTTGCGTCACCGCGGCAACTTCGGTTTCCGTTGCGCGCTAAGGGTCAAGAAGGTTTAGTCTTTGGTATTTACCTTTCCTTAAAGACCCTGCTTCGCAGGGTCTTTTTTCTTTTACTTTTCTTTTTCTCAAAACGAAATAGAATAAGGACATTGGTGAAAAGCAACGTGCCTCAGAGTACGCTACCAACACATATTTCTTACAGAAAATCTTCGCATGAAAGAAAAAGATTTGAGAAAATATGACATTGAAATACTGACCCTTAGGTTTGAGGAGAAGAGAACATTTTTAAAAGGCTTAAATGATGAATTCTGATTGCGATTAGAATTCAATTCTGACCTCTTCTATCAAAAAAACTGGCGACGCTTTGATCGGCAATCGCAACAATTTCGACGTGAACGTGAATCAGAACAATGCGATGAATCACAACGACAACAACGGTTTCCGTTGCGCGCTAAGGGTCTATTTCAAGAATCAGGCACTCTGCGCCGCACGGAGCCACCCTCCGAGCATTCTGCCGATTTCAGTAAGTACGGCTTGTATCTGGAAAATCTTCGTATCATTTGCAAGTTGCATCTCAAGGATGAGTCGCAACTTAAGTGTGGCGACTTCAAGATAACTGCTTGCTTTGATGAGATAAGATGCCTTGAGAGATTTTGGGGCATTCTTGGCCATTATGCACGACTCAAGAAAATTCAAAACCGTTTCTTCCAAACTTGCACCAAGCGAAAATCTCCACCGCTTCTCAAGCCCATGATTGATAGATACAATGCCCTTGTAGGCTTCATAACTTTTATTAATGATGGGAAGTGAATCCATAGATGTAAGTTTAGAGAATATTTGGAGGAGCTGGTTTGCTTTTCGGAAAGGCAAGAAGTGGTCGAAAGATTTACATGAGTTTCAGTATCTCCTGGAGGAAAATTTGTTTACACTGCATCAAGATTTGATCTGCGGACAATATAAACACGGTGGCTATCAAACTTTCATGGTCTGTGATAATAAGAGACGAGAGGTATCAGTGTCGACGATTCGGGATCGGGTAGTTCATAGATTAATATATGATTATTTAGTAAAGATATACGACAAAACCTTCATCTACGACGCCTGGTCATGCAGAAAAGGAAAAGGATTGATGGCCTGCATTGAGCGAACCCAAAGCTTTTTGAAATCGCACCCTCGCGGATATATCTGGAAAGCCGACGTGAAAAAGTTTTTTGACAGTGTCGATCAGCAAATTCTCCTGAGTCTTCTGGCTCGACGAGTGAAAGATAGAGTCGTTTACAAGTTGCTCGTCGAAATTATCACCAGTTTCGCGCTCAACACACACACACACACACACACACGAAGCGCGGCATGCCAATCGGCAATTTGACGAGTCAGATATTTGCGAATATATACTTGAACGAATTGGACCGCTTCGTGAAGCATGATTTGAGGCCTTTAAAATATCTACGCTACGGTGATGACTTTATCTTGGTTACGGAGAAAAGGGAAGAGTTAGAAGAATTTCGCAAGAGAACAATACAATTTCTCCAAGATATATTACACCTGGAGTTAAACTCCAAAAACGACAAAATTATGAAAGCACGTCACGGATTGAAATTCCTTGGTGTGATAATTTGGCCAACTGGCCGCCACCTCAATAAGCGGTCTTTCAGCCGCATAAGCACAAGAATAAATCAAGATAATGTATCGAGCTATAGAGGATTACTTTTGAAACACAGTCCTAAAAAGCAAAAGCAGTTCAGCTGGATGGTGTGGGAAAAATTAGTTGACTTATAGATATATATAAACTATACTAAATATAGCTAATAAATACATTACAAAGCTCAATGTGAAGACACAAATATCATTTATAGCAGATCGGGAACTGAAAAATAAAGCTATGGAAAAGGCAAAGAAAGAGGGAGTTACCTTAAAAGCAATTTTAATGTATTCGATGAGAAAGTATATAGAAGGTAAGATGAAATTGGATTTGGTATCTGCCGACGAAGAGTCAGAGCCAGAGGTAGAGGAATTGATATTTAATAACAAAGAGCTGAATCTTAAGGCAGCAAAAATAGCTAAATTATTGGAGGAGAAATGATTGTCATTACGAGATACATCGCCAAGCATGAATTAAAACCATTAAGGCGATATTTTGAACTAGAGGATATTATTGAAGGCGCAAGAAAAATCCAGAAAAATCTTGGCATTCAAATTCATGTACAAAGTACATCTTCAGCATTCCAATTCTTTAAAGTTCAAATTGGACAAAAAGTTAAAGGGAGGATGATTGTTTTTATGAGAACTGGAAATGAAAAAATAGTTCCAATTCTCATCCGACTGAAAAAAGATAAAATATTTGGCATGAATATGTCAGCGAACAATACTGATGTTGCAAAACAAATATCTAAAAACCTCGATCACATTCTCGAAGATATCGAAAACAATAATTATGAAGAATTCCCGTACTAGTACGGATTTCTATCGAAAACCCTATTACATACTAGGCTTTTAAACTTCTTCCTCAATCACCACCTCGACATGCATCTCATCGATCTGTTCTTTTGGAATTTCAGATGGAGCGCCCATCATGAGGTCCTTGGCTTTTGAATCCTTTGGAAAGGCCATAACTTCACGAATGTTTGGTTCGTCACGGAAGATCATAACGAGACGGTCGATACCCCAAGCGATTCCGCCGTGCGGAGGAGCGCCGTACTCGAAAGCGTGGAGCATATGTCCAAATCGAAGTTCGCAATCTGCAGGAGAAATTCCAAGAACTTCAAAGATCTTGGACTGTTCTTTTGAGTCGTGGATTCGAATACTTCCACCACCAATTTCAGAGCCATTAAGTGCAAGGTCGTACGCCTTGGCACGAACCGCGCGTGGGTTGGTGTCGAGCATAGGAACATCTTCTGTCATTGGAGCGGTGAACGGATGGTGCGCAGAAACGAGTCGCTTGTCTTCCTTGCTGTACTCAAAAAGTGGGAACTCATAAATCCAGCAGAAGGCGAGCTCATCAGACTTTCGGAGACCGAGCGTATCGCCACAAGCGAGACGAACCTGACCAAGAGCCGTCGCCGCAACATCAAATTCATCAGCACCGAAGAAGACGATGTCACCAGTTTTAGCGCCAGTGGCACTTACCAACTTCGCCATCTCTTCTTCTGAGAAAAACTTCGCAATAGGGGACTTCACGCCACCTTCTTCCATGACGATGTATGCAAGACCCTTCGCACCGTAAACTTTTGCGAGCTCAGTAAGGTCATCGATCTGTTTACGAGTAAAGTTCGAAGCACCCTCAACCTTGAGAGCAAAAACGACACCACCATTTCCAACGGCATCGGCGAAAACTTTGAATCCACAGCCGCGGACGAGCTCACTCACATCACAAATTTCCATACCAAATCGGAGGTCTGGTTTGTCAGATCCATACTTCATCATCGCCTCTTTCCAAGTCAAACGTGGAAAAGGTTTCTTGAGCATTTTTTTATGTGGGACGTATTTCTCAACGAGTTCGATCATGAGACCTTCATTCAAACTCATAACATCTTCGGCATCTACAAATGACATCTCGACATCGAGCTGCGTGAACTCTGGCTGACGGTCACCTCGCTGATCTTCATCACGGAAACAGCGAGCGATCTGGAAATATCGATCCATGCCAGCCACCATAAGGAGCTGTTTCATCTGCTGTGGAGACTGCGGAAGAACGAAAAACTTTCCAGCGTAAAGTCGTGAAGGAACGATATACTCACGTGAACCTTCTGGTGTTCCTTTGATAAGAATCGGAGTTTCTATTTCAACGAAGTCGTGTTTATCCATGTAATCACGAATCGACTTCACAATCTTGTGACGAACAACGATGTTGTTCTTCATACGCTCACGTCGAAGATCGAGGTAACGGTATTTCAATCGGAGCTCTTCATTTGGATCTTGTGGAACATCAATTTCAAATGGTGTCGTTTTTGCAGCATTGAGAATTTTCATCTCAGTGACCACAAGTTCAATCTCACCAGTAGTCATATTTTTGTTCTCAGAGCCTTCTGGTCGCTTTCGAACAGAACCGGTGACCTGCAAAACAAACTCACTTCGAACATCCTCAGCCATGCCATGAACAGCTGCCTGCGAAGGATCGATCACAACCTGAGTAAGTCCATATCGATCACGAAGATCGATGAAAATAAGTCCTCCATGATCTCGACGACGGTGAACCCAGCCGGCAAGAGTGACTTCCTTTCCAACGTGTGATGCGTTGAGCTCTGAACAAGTGTGACTTCGATACATAGGTCTCGGGGTTAAGGCGCTTCGTGGGTGAATTGCCCAAATAAAGCTATTCGAGGCGCATATTAACCTATTTTTTCCCGCTCGAAAAGAGCTTTGAGCTGGTCGAGAATCGTCCCGTCGAAGCCAACTCCAAATGGAAGCTTAATTTTTTTGACCTCTTTGCCATTTTTCAGATGAACTTCTACCGGATGTTCGCCAGTATGAGAAAGGAGAATAACCTTCACGGAATTCATGACTTCAGGCTTGGTTTGATACGGAACCGTTATAACGAGAGTATCCTCAACAATTTTTGGACCGAACGTTTCGGCATCAGAATTTGAAGAAGTGGAAGCGCCAGAATGTCCACCGCCATCATGACTACCTTCATCAACAAAACCCTCGTCGTCAGTAGAAGTTCGTTCAGATTTTTTTTCATCTGGAGCTGCAACAATCATCTGACGTTTCACGCGTTCAGTTGGATCATACATGTTTGCCTCTTTGGCTCTTTCAATCATGCTTTCGAGGGAGACGGAAGCGACACTGTCGACGGTGAGATTATATTCATTTCTTCGAAGATCGAGTCGTCCGGTTATCATTACAATGTGATCTTCTTTAAGTTTTTCAGCGAACATATTGTACGACCTTGGGAAAACAACTGCGTTGATACGACCAGTTGGGTCTTCCAAGAAAAACTGCATCATGTAGGCACCAGACTTGGTGAAGATTTTTTTTGTATTAGTAATAAGTCCACAAAACTGAACACTCTTTCCGAGATATTTTTTGGTAATTTTTTCGGTAAGGAGAACTTTTTTTGAGAGGTATTTTCGAAGTCCCTGAAGAGGATGACTCGAGACATAGAGTCCAAGGTATTCCTTTTCCCAGCGAAGACAGTCCATCGGAAGGGCAGGTTTTACTTTTTCAAGAACGAATTCAGGAGCATCACCAGAAGCCATCTCATCAAAGAGGCCGATCTGGCCCTGTGCCTGACCACCTTGGTGTGATTTTGCATGAGTAATGATTCGTTCGAAGTTTGTAACGAGTGACATGCGTTCACCAATTTCTTCGAAGGCGCCACAGTAGGCAAGCGCGGTGAATAATTTCTTGTTAATAAGATTTGGCGGCACGCGCTCAGCTAGATTTTGTACAGAGGTGAATGGTCCAAATTTTCTTCGGATGTCGAGAATTTCAGTAATAGGTGCCGTTCCAACACCTTTCACGGCAGACAGACCAAAGCGAATTTTTCCAGGAGCAACTAAGGTAAAGTCGACTTCGGATTCGTTGATGGATGGTGGAAGAACTTGAACGCCCATCGACTCACACTCTTCAATTTCAATCGCAATTCGATCCATGTCGCCCTGATCACACATGAGGAGAGCGGTCATAAACTCATCAGGGAAATTTCCCTTTAAATATGCGGTTTGATAAGCGATCATGGCGTAACACGCCGCATGAGCCTTGTTGAAGCCATATCCAGCGAACGGTTCGATAACTTCCTTGAACACCTCTTCGGCAAGTTTCGCAGTGTGACCTTTTGCGACCGCACCCTGCACAAATTTTTCTTTTTGCTCTTCAAGCATCGAGAGAATTTTTTTACCTACAGCCTTTCGGAGAATGTCTGCCTCGCCAAGCGAGTAGCCTGCAAACTGCTGGGCGATCTGCAAAATCTGCTCTTGATACACAGCAACTCCATAAGTTTCATTGAGGATCGTCTCGAAACTTTTGTCCTGATAGTGAACTGTTTCTGGATGATGCTTTCCCTTGATATAACTAGGAATCCACTCCATCGGACCTGGTCGATAGAGGGCAACCATCGCGATAATATCTTCAAAGCGAGTTGGAATGAGCTCCTTTAAATATCGTCGCATACCACTGGATTCCAGCTGGAAGACTCCTGTCGTCTCGCCCTTTTGAAGAAGTTCAAAAGCTTTTGGATCGTCCATAGGAATTCTATCGAGAACGATATCAATACCACGTGACTTTCGGATATTAAGAAGAGTTTTTTCCATAATCGTAAGATTCTTGAGTCCCAAGAAGTCCATTTTCAAGAGACCAATCTCTTCAATTGGTTTCATTGAGTACTGAGTCACGACATCTTTCTGTTCGCCACCAGCACCAAATTGAAGTGGAGTGTATTCCACAAGTGGTTTTGAAGAGATAACGACGGCACACGCATGAGTTCCCGCGTGACGAACCGTTCCTTCAAGTTCGATCGCATCATCAAGAAGTGCTTTTGCTCTCGGATCTTTTTCATAGAGATCTTTGAGCTCAGGATCTTTTTCAATCGACTCGGTGAGAGGAACATGTTTGCCTTGAAGTGGTGGTGGAATTTTTTTTGCGACAGCATCAACTTCTCCATATGGATAACCGAGCGCGCGGCCAACATCACGAACAGCCGCCCTGGAAGCCATTGTTCCAAAGGTAATAATTTGAGCAACATTTTCACGACCATACTTATCAATAACATACTGCAAAACTTCACCACGTCGATCATCAGCGAAGTCGACGTCGATATCAGGCATTGAGATACGCTCTGGATTCAAGAATCGTTCGAAGATGAGTCCGTACTTCATCGGATTGAGCTGAGTAATTCCGAGAGAGTATGAGAGGAGGGATCCAGCAGCTGATCCACGACCTGGGCCAACCACAATACCTTTTTCTCGAGCGGCCTTAATAAAGTCCCACACGATCAAGAAGTACGCATCAAATCCCATTTGATGAACAATGCCAAGCTCATATTCGAGTTGTTTAAGCGCCGCCTCCGGCGGCGCCCCATCAAACCTCATACGTAACCCCTCATAACACAACTCTCTCAAATACACATCCGGTGCCTCATTATTCGGCGTCGAGTAGTGTGGCAATAAATTTTGATGAAACGGAATTTCAATATTGCACATGTCGGCAATTTTCAAGGTATTGGTAACCGCCTCAGGTGTATCTTTAAAAGCCTCAATCATTTGCTCAGGAGTCCGCAAAGAGAAATCTCCCGAGAACTTCATTCGGTTTTCATCATAAATATTCGTACCAGTCTGAATCGACAATAAAATATCATGTGAATGATGTTCTCCTTCTTGTACGTAATGTGAATCACCAGTCGCCACAAGAGGCACGTCCATTTCTTTCGATAATTCAATCAACGCCTTATTCACGATAGCCTGCTGCTCAAGAAGGGGATTGTCTTGGATTTCCAAATAAAAATGATCGGGACCCATCGTATCCTTATAAAACTGGATCACCTCACGAGCCAACTTCATATCGTCAGACAAAATTGCTCGACTCACCTCACCATTCAAACAACCACTTAAAATAATCAAATCTTCTTTATAAACACTCAAAAGCGCGTGATCAATTCGTGGTTTATAATAAAAACCTTCAAGGTTCGCTTTCGTTACCAACTGCATCAAGTTTTGATAACCTTTATAGCTTTTCGCCAAAACACTCACATGGAACGGTTTATTATCGATACCTGCAGTCTTGTCGAACCTCGTTCTTTGGGCCATATACATCTCACACCCAATAATTGGCTTAATTCCAGCCTTTTTGGCAGCCTTATAAAAATCAATCGCCCCATAAAGAACGCCATGATCCGTGAGTCCCAAAGCTGGGCAACCCATCTCTTTAGCACGTTTAATCATGAGATCCGGAGAGCGTAATCCATCCAGAAGGCTATAGTAAGAGTGGGAGTGAAGATGAACAAAAGACATTTTGAAGCTGATTTCAAGAATGGTGCCTGGGAGAGGACTCGAACCTCCACATCTTTCGATACCAGCTCCTAAGGCTGGCGCGTCTGCCATTTCGCCACCCAGGCAAAACAGTACCTTTGTACCACGTCCAGTACAATTATCAAAGCCAAACCATCGAAAACTTGACAAAAGTATACTTAATGCCTACAATTTCAACTTACCAAACGGTGAGCCAGGAAAAATATTACATCAGTACTTGACATACATAGCCAAAGTACCTAGTGTATACCCCGCTCCTAACCAATTCAGACATATGGATACCGTAATAGATACGACCGACACACAAAAGGTTACACAAAACGCACAAAAAGTAAGTCTCATTCAGCTCATGGAGGAAATGCTCCTCGTTCTTTCTCCAAAAGAAAAAGAAGTCATGATTAAGCGATTCAGTCTCGATAGTAAGCCACGTTTGACCCTCGAAAAGATCGGTCAGAAATTTGCCGTTACACGAGAACGTATTCGTCAGATTGAAAAAATTGCGCTCACAAAACTTCGACGAACGGTTCAGAATACGAAACTTCAGAGTATCAACGAACTTGCAAATGCATGCATCAAGAAAAACGGTGGCATCGCACTTGAGACAAAAATTATCTCAGAGATTCTTAATGGAATTGGCTCTGAGAGTCAGATTGATGGAAGTATTATCCGACTTTCACTCAACATCAATCCAACAATTGTAAAATCAGAGAAAAATAACCAACTTCACGCATACTGGAGAGCAAAGGAAATTTCAACAAAAGATGTTCAAAAAACAATCGACATTGGAATCCAAAAGCTTCAGGAAGCCGGTGATGTTGTTGCATTTGATCAGCTCGCTGAACAGATTAAGAACAAGCTTCTCGAAGAGGGGAAGACATCAGAACTTACAACAATTCTTTCAAGTCTCGAAGTCGATAAACGACTCCGAAAGACAAAAGAAGGTTTTGGTTTGAACACATGGAGACATATCAATCCACGAAGTATTCGAGACAAGGCATATATCGTGTTAAAGAAAGTTGCTCAGCCGCTTCACTTTGTCGATATTGCTAATAAAATCATCGAAAGTGGTTTTGACAAGAAAGTTGTCACTGTTCAGGCTGTTCACAATGAGCTCATCCGTTACGACCAATTCGTTCTCGTTGGCCGTGGCCTCTACGCTCTCAAGGAATGGGGCTACAAGAAGGGAACGGTTTCGGAAATCATCGAAGGTCTTCTCCGAAAGAAGAGCCCTCTCACAAAACAAGAAATCATGTCAGGTGTGTTGAAACAGCGTCAGGTCAAGAAGGGAACCATCTCTCTTAACCTCCAAAAGAACCCAAACTTCGTCCGTGTCGGACGAGCAGTATATGCTCTCGGGAAGTAATCTTGCGACGACCACATAAAAAAGAGACAATACGGGTAATTTCATAAAACATGATTATGACCGACTGTCTCTTTTGTAAAATCGTCTCTCAGGAAATTCCGTCACCGCTTCTCTATCAAGACGAGAAGTGTGTGGCTTTTGCCGATATTCATCCGAAGGACAAGACGCACCTTTTGATTATTCCACGTGAGCATATTCCAACCGTCCTCGATGCCACAGAGGCCCAGGAACCGCTTCTAGGTCACCTCCTCATCACTGCGAAGCGAATCGCACAGGAACGAGGACTCGTCGGTTACAAGCTCCAATTCAATGTCGGAAAAGAAGGCGGACAAGAAATTTTCCATATCCATCTGCACTTGATTGGGCATTAAAAACTCGATAAAAGTTTTTAAAATCTAGTTCTGCACCTTGATATCCATCGAGAAGTCCAAGCTCACTGCTGAGTGAGTAATTTCGCCAACGGAAATAATATCGACATCGCCCTTTGCATAATGTTCGATATTGTCGAGTTTAATGCCACCAGAGGCTTCGTAAAGGAGCATATCACTTTCATATCCAGCCTCTCGGATCGCCGCGATCGACTCACGAATAGATGAGGCTTTCATATTGTCGAACATGATAATACCAGGAACATCAAGACCTCCGGGTACGTGTAACTTCTTAAAAGTTTTCGCCGCCTCAAGGGCACGCTCTTTATTTTCAACCTCAATCTCAAGAAATCGACCTGGATTGTTGGCGCAGGTTTTGATCATGTATGGAATATCGTGATTCAAGATCACCGAATGATTATCTTTGATCATGACGGCATCAGAAAGATCGAGTCGATGTGTTCCACCGCCACCGACAACAACCGCGCGCTTATCAAGGAGCCCCCAAACGGTCTTGCGAGTTGGAACGAGTAACGAAGGACAGTGAAGTCTCTTGAGAAGGTCAACATATCGCTCCGTAACCGTCGCGATGCCGCTCATTCGCTGAAGAAGATTGAGGAGAATTCGCTCTACCTTGAGAACATCCTGAACATTTCCTTTGAGTCGCAAAATCACATCTCCTGGCGCAATCTTGTCACCATCTTTTTTCAAAAAATCCGCACTGAGTTTTCCGATACGAGGTTTGAATGCAGGATCACTTCCAACAAGAAAATAATTCGCCTCCTGAATTCCCGCTAACACACCAGAAGAATTCGAAACAACGAATGAATCGATTTCAACGTAATCAGGAAAAAGTGTTTCGGTAGTAATATCACCATGCTCACCAATGTCCTTCTCGAGTTCCAAAAATGTATATCGAAAAATCCACTGTTTATACAAAGGATCACTCGGGTGAAGGCGAGTTGCGACGTTATGAGTTTTCTCAGCGAGAAGCCGTCGATCCATGGTGTGTCTAGTAAATAAAACTAGCGAGTAAGAGATGGAATTTTTACAGATGTTCCAGTAAGCTCAAACATTCTCTTGAAACTTTCACGTGCGCGAATTGCAATCGCAGGCGGGATGGTAATTTCAAACTGTTCGTATTCGAGCGAGTCGAGAACCGACTGAAGCGTGGTCTTTTTCATATCGTAACACAGGTTACAAACAGAAAGGAATTTTTTATCCGGCATCGTTTTCATCATGCGCTGTGTGAGTCCGCATTCAGTAATCACAATATATTCATGACCACCATCTTCTTCAGCAAATTTCATCATGCCGGTTGTGCTTGCGATTTTATCGGCAAGCGCGAGAACGGCAGAAGGACACTCTGGATGAACAACAACCTTCGCATGTGGGTGCTCCGCCTTCGCCTTCAAAACCTGCTCAACGGTAATTTTGTGATGAATGGGACAGTATCCATCCCAAGAAATAATCTCCTTTTCAGGAACAAGTTTTGCGACAAAATTTCCAAGATTTTTATCTGGAACGAAGAGGATTTTTTTCTGCGGTAAATTACGAACAACCGTAACAGCATTCGCCGAAGTGCAGACGACATCTGATTCAGCCTTCACCTCAGCAGAGGAGTTGATGTAGCAAACCACAGCCGCACCCGGATGTTGTAATTTGAATTCACGGAGTTGATCAGCGGTAATCATATCCGCAAGTGCACATCCCGCATCGTAGTTCGGTAAAAGTACCTTGGTGTTTGGAAGAAGAAGTGCGGCACTTTCCGCCATAAAGTGCACGGCAGAAAAAACGACAATATCCGCCTTAGTTGCAGCAGCTTCTTCGCACAACTGTAAAGAGTCACCGATAAAATCAGCAACCTCGTAAATTTCAGGTCGTAAGTAATTATGCACAAGAACGACAGCATTTTTTTGCTTCTTCAATTTTTGAATCCTTTCGATCAGTTCAACTTGTTGAGTCGTAAGCGTAGCCACGGCCCTATAGTACTATACGGAAAGGTTATGTACAAACTGAAGCCAGAGGCTTTTGAGCTGTTCATACGTAACATGAAAGAGCTCAGAAAGAATATCTCGGAAATGGCGAATTTTAGCCATAACAAGGTTCATAGTATATGGATCCTTTGCTTTATCAAGCTCATGTTCGAGCTCGCCGAGCTGATTCTCAAGAGTTACCTCAACCTGACGCTTCATGTATCGCTCGGCTCGCTCCTGATCCTTCGGCAAACGAGCAAGGAGCTCAGCTTTACGTTCCTGTGGAGTTTTAGTGACAACTTGTTGCTTAGAACCGGTGGCACCACCTTTCGACTGCTCAGCAGGAAGGGAACCGATAACTTCGCGAACATTTGAGGAAACGCTAAAATCAAGATTCTTATCTCCTCCATCATTAACCTGAGCCGAAGTATTGACGGCTTCAGTTGAAGAGGGCGTAGGCTTGTTGTTTGGATGGTCTGCCATGGGTAAAGAGAGAGTACGATGCAATACAACTATAGGCTAAAATATCGTTTTTGTCAAATTGCTTGGCATTGCCTCAAAGCTCCATGTATCATACCGACGTTCTAAAAATCAACACATCACTATGGCAAAAAAACCAATTCAGTATACAGAAGACACTCTTCCAAAAGCCTATGAAGCTGGAAATTTCGAAGAGAGCATTTATCAAAGCTGGGAAAAGGCGGGTGCCTTCAAAGCTAAAATCAACAAGAAAAAGAAACCATTTACGGTCATTATGCCACCACCAAATGCCACGGGTACGCTTCATTTGGGTCATGCTGTTATGTTGGCACTCGAAGACATCATGGTTCGTTATCATCGAATGAAGGGTGACTCAACTCTTTGGATTCCAGGAACCGACCATGCCGCTATCGCAACTCAGAACAAAGTTGAAAAGCTTCTTGCAGAAAAAGGGATTACTCGACACGACCTCGGCCGAAAGAAATTTATTCAAGAAGTGGAAGCATTCGTAAAAGGCTCACAGTCAACCATTCGTAATCAAGTGCGCAAAATGGGATCGAGTTGTGATTGGTCGCGTGAAACATATACTCTCGACGAAGGACCATCCCTCGCTGTTCGAACTGTCTTCAAGCGAATGTTTGATGACGGACTCATTTATCGTGGTAATCGAATCGTTAACTGGTGTCCGCGTTGTCAGTCAACACTCGCCGACGACGAGGTAAAGTACAAAGAAGTTCAGAGTAAATTTTACTATCTCAAGTACGGACCATTTATTATCGGAACCGCGCGTCCAGAGACGAAGTTTCTCGACAAGGTCGCTGTCGTCCATCCAGATGACAAGCGTTACAAGAAATACATCGGAAAGACCTTCGACGTTCCATGGATCAACGGAACACTTCAGGGAACCGTAATCGCCGACAAGGCCTCTGATCCAGAATTTGGCTCAGGAGTCATGACAATCACACCAGCCCACTCGATGGTCGACTTCGAAATTGCTCAGAGACACAAATTCGAAATTGTAAAAATCATCGACGAAAAAGGAAATCTTACCGACGCTGCAGGAAAAGAATTTGCAGGTATGAATGCCAAACTCGCACGAGAAAAAATCATCGAAAGGCTCCAAGAAAAAGGTCTCGTTGAAAAAATCGATGAGAACTACCGACACAATCTCTCCGTCTGTTATCGATGCGATACCGCGATTGAGCCACTCACATCGACGCAGTGGTTCATCAACGTCGACAAGAAAATTCCAAAACGAAACAAGACGATCAAGCAGCTCTCCATCGAAGTTGTCAAAAATGGAAAGATCGAAATTCTTCCGGAGAAATTTGAGAAAATTTATACACATTGGATGGGAAATCTTCACGACTGGTGTATCTCGCGTCAGATCTGGTTTGGTCACCAAATTCCAGTCTGGTACTGCGATAACTGCCATGGCGATCCAATCGTTTCGATCGATACGCCTGCAAAATGTCCGAAGTGCAAGGCCTCAGAACTCACACAAGATCCTGACGTACTTGATACCTGGTTCTCATCAGGTTTGTGGACCTTCTCAACGCTTGGTTGGCCAAAGAAAACAGCTGACCTCGAGTACTTCCATCCGACCTCAGTGTTAGAAACTGGTTATGACATTCTCTTCTTCTGGGTGGCTCGTATGATCATCATGACGACATATGCACTCGACGAAGTTCCATTCAACACCGTCTACTTACATGGTCTCGTCCGAACACGAAACGGTGAAAAGATGAGCAAGTCTAAGCCAGAAACATGCATCGATCCGCTCGATATGATTTCGAAATACGGCGCAGACGCACTCCGTCTCAGTATGGTTATTGGCGGTGGACCGGGAAATGATATTCGTCTCTATGAAGAAAAAATTGCCGGCTACCGAAACTTCGTAAACAAGATTTGGAATATCTCACGATTCATTCTTCTCAATACCACAGCCGAAGAACGAGCAACGAAGTTCACTAAGAAACTTATCAAGACAACCGCCGACAAGTGGATTCTTACACGACTTCAAAAGGTTATCAAAAACTCCACAAAACTCATCGAGGAGTACAGCTTCTCAGAAGCAGGAACACAGATTTACGACTTCCTCTGGAGCGAAATGGCAGACTGGTACATAGAATTCTCCAAGGGTGAACACAAGAACTCAGCCGTACTTCTTCACGTTCTTCGCGAGACCCTCAAGCTTCTTCACCCATTTGTTCCGTACATCACGGAGGCTCTTTGGGAAAAGACCGGAAGCGAAGGATTTATTATGGAACAGTCGTGGCCGAAATATGACGCCACACTCGTTTTCACAGCCGACTCAAAGAAGATCGAAAAGATTCACATGGCGATCGGAGACATCCGCAAGATGCGTGGTGAGTACAAGATCGATCCAGCGAAAAAGCTTCGTGCGATTATGTATGGTGGAGCGCTCACGTCACTTCTCATCGAGAAAAAGCAGGCGATTATGCGTCTCGCCAATCTCGAAGAAATTACGATCGAGAAGAAAGGTCCAAAACCAGAAAAATCATTGAGTGTTATTTCCGGTGGTATCGAGTCCTACCTTCCACTTGAACAGATCTTCGATCTTCAAAAGGAGCTCGAACGAGTGAAGAAGGAGATGGAGGAGCATGAGAAACAACTTGCTGGAGTGAACTCACGTCTCCAGAACAAAGCCTTCATGGCCAACGCCAAGAAAGAAATTGTCGACCAGGCAAAGCAAGACGCAGCTCATCACGAAGAGGCCCTTGCAAAGCTGAAAGAACACAAGGCTTCCCTCGAAAAAATGGCCAAATAGGCGAGTGGCAGTAAAGCTAAAAATATGATATAATAGTGAGAAGTCAAAAAAACCTCTCACTATTTTTCAAGTCAAACGCATGCCAGACATTCAAGAGATCTTCAATCAATATCTCGACCGTGCTGAAGCCCTTCTCGCCGAAGGAAAGTTGAAAGATGCCTACACGCTCTGCATGAAGGTTCTTGAAAATGATCCGGAAAACGATCGTGGACTTGCGCTTCGCAAAAAAACACAGGAGATGATCGAGAACTTCAATATTCACACAATTGACGACCGAATCGAAGCACTCAAGCCTCTTTGGGAACAGGGGACATACGACGAACTCGTCAAACAGCTCACCGAACTCTATCGATACGCACCGCACTACGAGAAGATCGAGAAGGCTCTCGCTGACGCGCAGGCAATGTATAGAGGTGCCTACAACTCACAGAAATCGAAGAGAACGGGAGCATATGAAACAGAACTTGAGCAGTTATTTACAGAAAAGAAATACATAGAATTGATTGAGAAAATGCAGAGAAATGCAGGAGAGGCCGCGCGCGACGCAGACATCCGAAAACTGCACACACGTTTCCGCGCGCGCATCATCCAATCCAAAATCCAAGAAAAAAAATCACTCTTCGAAAGTGAAAAATACGAAGACATCGTCAACTTCCTCCACCAACTTCTCGAGATCGATAAGGATTCAGAACTTCTCGCAGATCTTCTTCGAACCTATCGACAAAAACTTCTCGACGCACAAATCGACGAAAAGAGAGAGTTCATTCTCCGCGCAACAGAGAACGCCAAAATGCTCTACCAGATTGGAAAATACGAAAAAGCCATGCAGGTCGCCGAAGAAGTTCTTCACATCGATCCAAAAGACAGAATCGCAAAGTCCATCTACGAGAAATCAAAAACTGCCTTCGAAAAACTCGTTCGAGATGAGACAGAAGACCAGATCAAACAGAGCGTAGAAGCGCTCAAGCAAGATGCGGCTGCTCAGCCTGGATCAGTAATTAATCTCTAATTACTTCGTAGCGAGCTTATATCGCTTACGACCGATACGTACGAACTTGTCGTTATTTTTCAACGCAAGCAAGATAGTAATACGCTTAACCTGTCGTCGTTCGAGAACAGATTTGACGATATCTTCCTGCTCGAGCTCTCCATGCTGTCGAAGAATTGACTCGATAACATCCATAACCGTTCCAGACTGGTAACCCCACTCTTTGAGAGCGTAGATACCTCGTCCGATAAGAACGAAATCGCCACAACGAATGAGTTCATTATGAACGGCCTGAAGATTTACGCGCTTGCCATCAAAGTGCATGTCAATAATCTTATTCGCAATATCAACGAAATGCATTGGCTTGTTGTTCGTGCGAAGAATGAAGAAGATTTTGTCTCGAAGTGTTCGTGGATGAATGTGTCTCCAGCTGAAGAGTCCATATCCCTCAGGAAGAACCTTGATGTTCTTATCCAAATGAAGAGAAGATTCAATAAATGCAGGAGAGACGTTTGATTTTGTCTGGTAAATAGCAAAAAGCTCTTTAATGTGATCTGCTTTTGGAGCAACATCACCCTTTTCATCAAGAACACGAGTTGATGCTTCACAAACCTCAATAATAGAGTCATCAGAAATATGCTGAAGACGGATATATGGGTGAAGCTTGATAGTATTTCCAACAACGACATAGGCAGAATCGAGCTCAAAAGCGAGAGAAAGTGAGTCAACATCAGCACTTCCGCCATTCATAATCTTCTGAACAAGTTCATTGAAGAACAAATCTTGTCGCATCACGCCACCATTCTCAACAATAACTTCTGTAGCAATAGTGTAGAGAGATGAAAGTGGAGTCGTGAATACATTTCGTCGAAGTTTCTGGAGAGCACTTTTTTCAATCTGGCGAATACGCTCACGAGTAACTTTAAAATGTTTGCCAATTTCTTCAAGAGTGGCTCGTTTTGTATGATCGAGGTTGTAACGTCGCTCGATAACCATTCGCTCTTTAGGAGAGAGAAGACGTAAAAGTTGAGCTACAACTTCAGGAACTTTAACGAAGATGTCTCGTACTTGTTGATTAACTGGTTCCATAGCAATGTGAGAGTGAAGTGGTAAGTCATGAGAACATGAAAATTATAGAATATTTTCACAAGGTGAAAAGGAAATGGTATTGTGAAAATATTAAAATATTACATAGCATCACAACTCCAAAGATATCCAACACAAGGCACTGTTTGTAAATAGTGATCAGCGTCACATAATTCCAATTTTTTTCGTAAACGACTTACATGAACATCAATCGTGTTTGTCGTCATCGAAGTATTCCGATCCCAAACGCACTCAAGAATATCTGACCGAGAAAGAATCTTTCCTCCATTCACAAAGAAGTATTGCAGGAGTGCAAATTCACGATTTTTAAGTGGAATAGTAGTGTAATGATTTGAAAGTGTTCGTTTCTGAACATCAAGTGTTAAATCACCGACTCGAATTTCTTTTGAAAAAAAACGTTCACGCTTTTCGAGAAGTTTTCGTTGCATATGAATTGCCATCACAGCATACGAATATGGCTTAGAAAAGGCAATATCTACCTGATCCAGACCATCAGTAGAAAGTGGATCGAGAAGAATAGTAACCGCAGCCGGCTTAATACAGCGAACAAGTTGCAAAAATGAAATATCATCAGGGCGAATTTCGCGATGAAAGAAGAAAAAGTGAGTACCGGAAAGAAGTTGATTTTTATATTCCACATCTGTTCCCTCGACAACATCAATAAAGATATTTTCACTTCGCATGCCAGAAATGAGAGGAAGACACTCGTGGGGATTAGAACTAAAAAGTATAGCCTGCATAGAAAGTAGGGTAACAAAAATAAAATGGAAAGAACTCTATTCTGAAAAATTTCACACAATCGTCAAATAGATATTATTCACGAACACCATATTTTATTCATCAATAAAAGAAAAATGCCGCATATAAAAACTGCCCAATCATTTGGACAGAAGTTAACAAATATATGAAAAAGAAATAAACTGCGGTACGATTCCCACACAAGGGAATCTAATATATCTAAATAATTATCATGAAAGTTCTTATTCAACGCGTGAACAACGCACAAGTCTCGGTCGACAATGAAACCATCTCAGAAATCAAAAGGGGTCTTCTCGTCTTTGTCGGTATCCAGCCAACCGATACAATAGAAGAAGCAACCTTCCTTGCGGAAAAAGTAGCCAATCTCCGACTTTTCCCACGCGAGAATCAAGAGTTCGACCTCTCAGTTATCGATGCAAAATTCGAGCTTCTCGTGGTATCGCAGTTCACACTGTATGGTGCCTGCGAAAAGGGAAGACGACCAGACTTCGGGAACGCAGCCCGCCCAGAAATGGCGGAACCTCTTTATGAATCTTTTGTGAAGCTGCTTAAAGACAAAAATATCCCTGTCCAAACTGGAAAGTTCGGCGCACATATGGTAGTTTCCCTGCAGAACGACGGCCCAGCGACCTTCTCGATAGAAAAGAATCACGCCTAACAGCGCGAAGCGAAGTCTGCTTGCATCCCCCTTGCGGGGGCGGCGATTAGGCCGGACATAAAAAAGAAATTCCTATTCATAAATTATATATTTCACATTACTACAATGGCAAAGCCACAAGGTCCAGGATCAGAAATCATGGAAAAACTCGTCTCACTCTGTAAAAGAAGGGGATTCATCTTCCCAGGTTCAGACATTTACGGTGGTCTCGCGAACTCATGGGACTACGGACCACTTGGTGTCGAACTCAAGAACAACATCAAAAAACTCTGGTGGAAGACCTTCGTCCAGGAACGTGATGACGTCGTCGGTCTCGATGCCGCTCTCATCATGAACCCAAAAGTTTGGCAGGCCTCAGGCCACGTCGCCAACTTCAACGATCCACTTGTCGAAGATAAAAAAACAAACGAGCGTTTCCGTCTCGACCACCTCCTCGAAGAAAAAGGAGTAAATGTTAATGGCATGTCATTCGATGACATGGTCACAAAGGTCGCAGAACTCAACCTCAAATCTCCAAAGGGCAACGAGCTCACCGCACCGAAACAGTTCAACATGATGTTTCAGACGCACCTCGGTCCAACCGCAGACGCTGAGAACACGGTCTATCTTCGTCCAGAAACGGCTCAGGGTATGTTCGTCGACTTCAAGACGATTCAAGAAACCAGCCGCCAAAGAATCCCATTTGGTATCGCACAGATCGGTCACGCCTTCCGTAACGAGATCACTCCAGGAAACTTCATTTTCCGAACTCGTGAATTTGAACAGATGGAGATCGAATTTTTCGTCCATCCAAATGACTGGGAGAAGTGGTTTGAGTACTGGCTCGATCAACAGAAAAGTTGGCTCGCAGCTATTGGTGCCAAGCCAGAAAATCTCATCTTCCACGAAATACCTGCCGAAGACCGCGCTCACTACTCTAAGCGATCGGTCGACACTGAATACCTCTTCCCATTTGGTCAGAAAGAACTCTATGGTATCGCATACCGCACCGACTTCGACCTCCAGGCACACACCGCCGCCTCAAAACAAGACCTCCAATACCGTGATCCAGTCACGAACGAAGTCTTCATGCCACACGTCGTCGAACCAACCTGGGGCTTGAACCGTACTCTCCTCGTCGTTCTCTGCTCCGCCTTCGAAGAACTCGATGCTCGCTCCGGCGAAGAAGATTCCGTCCACGAAAAAGAAGTCGTCCTCCGCCTCCCACGCAAACTCGCCCCAATCAAAATGGCCGTCCTCCCATTATCAAAAAAAGAACCCCTCGCCAGCATCGGCCACGACATCGCCATGAAACTCAAAAAACACTGGATGTGCCAATACGACGAAACCGGCTCCATTGGCAAACGCTACCGCCGCCAAGACGAAATCGGCACCCCATACTGCATCACCGTCGACTTCGACACTCCAAATGATAAAAAAGTCACCATCCGCGATAGAGACACGATGGCCCAGGAACGAGTTGCCATTGATGATTTAGTGAACTGGTTCGGAGATAAGGAACTAACAATATGAAAAAATATAAAACACTTGGTATCGTATCTATTGTTTTAGTAGTAATGGTTTTTGCCTTAACCCAAAAACAAAACCTTCCAGAAAAAGTGGATAATATACCTAAACCAAAATACACATCTTCAAAGGGCATTTCTGTTAATTTTCCCGAGGGTTACAGCGCAAAAGAGATTAAAAATATGTTGATCATTTCGAATGAAAAAGGAGCAATAGTTATTGGCGGATTTCACCCAGCCGACGGGAGGCCCGACGCTTACGTAAAAGGTATTATGGGGCAAGAGATTTGGTACAACAAGGACAAAACAGAGCCGGGAAGTTTGCCTTCAGCAGTCTATTACAGGCCGGGTGACAACAAAACCAAAGAAGATTTATTAAATATTCTCAAGAGCATAGCTGTAAATTAACCCATGAAAGACGAGGAGGTGATAATTTTAAGACGTAGTCTCAAGGCCAAGACAAAGAGCATGGATTTCCCTCATAAACTAGGCTAAAATCCTCCCGCTATGATCCACACCACCAGACCAGTAAATTTTTCACCGCGCTTCGAAGTGGTAAGCTGTGTCATCCAAGTTGATGATCGATTTCTCGTACTTCTGAGGCAGGATGGCGACAAACTTCAGCCAAATGTTTGGGGGCTTCCAGCAGGCAAAAAAGAGAAGAAAGAAAAGGAAATAGACGCGATGTTACGAGAGATTGAGGAAGAGACCGGACTCAAGATCAAAAAGCCAAAACTTCAGCAACACCATACGCTCTACGTTCGTTATCCGGAGTACGATTTTACCTATTATCCCTTCCACGTCAGATTTACAGAAGAGCCAGAAATAGAGCTCAATCCAGCCGAACACCAGGACTTCCGCTGGGTCACACCGCAGGAAGCGCTCAAAATGAAGCTAGTGCGCGATCTGGACGAGTGTATAAAGGTATTTTTCAAAATGAGGAAGTAGAGTAAACTCTGCGCATGCAACTTATCGCTACCTGCGCCTTTGGACTCGAGAAACTCGTCTATGACGAACTGAAAAAGCTCGGTCTTTGGGTGATTAAAACAGAAGACGGCCGTGTGACATTTGAAGGTGATGACCTCGCGCTTGTGCGAGCAAATCTCTGGCTTCGATGTGCCGACCGTATACAGATCAAAGTAGGGGAGTTTCGGGCGACAACATTTGATGAACTTTTCGATCAGGTAAACGCGCTCCCTTGGGAAAACTATATCAATGTACGTGATGCCTTTCCTGTCGACGCCGTAAGTGTGAAGTCGATGCTCCACTCCGAGCCGGCGATCCAGAGCATTACGAAGAAGGCGATTGTGAAAAAATTGCAGCAAAAATACAACACAGAACTCCTCTCAGAAAATTCCGGAATGGAGTATCGGATCATGGTGAAGTCGAACAAAGATGATTTCGTCGTAACCATCGACTCATCTGGAGACAGTCTGCACAAGCGTGGTTACCGAATAAAGACGAATGAGGCTCCGATGAAGGAAACTCTCGCAGCGGCGATTATTACGCTATCTGGATGGACACCTGACCGCACGCTCGTCGATCCGTTCTGCGGAAGTGGAACGATCTGTATTGAAGCGGCCCTCATGGCACAAAATATGGCGCCAGGATTGAAACGAACATTTGCCTTTCAGAAATGGCCATGGATCTCACAGGAAAATATTCAAAAGGCCTACGCAGAGGCTCGAGAAGCCTACAGACCAGATGTGAAATTTCGCATCTATGGATTTGATATCGATGCCGACGTCCTCACCATGGCTGGAAAAAATGCAGGAAACGCTGGATTCAATAACTTGAATTTCAAACGCTCCGACTTCGCCGAACTCGACTGGTCGAAGTTCGAAAACTGCACCTTCATCACAAACCCTCCATACGGGCAGCGCCTCGAAGAAATCGCCACCGTCGAAAAAATGTACCACGACCTCGGCAAGAAGTTCAAAGAAACGGTGGGCTGCTCCATGTTCCTCATCACCGCCCACGAAAAGTTCCAACACTTCTTTGGCAGAGTCGCCGATAAGAATAGAAAACTTTTCAACGGTGGGATAAAATGTTATCTGTTTTCTTACCTATCTCAATAAACCTCACGATAATTAATTCTCAATCCAATGTCTCTCGAAAAAATAGCTCAAGAAATAGATCAGCTCAAAGATCGCAACAAGCGTGTCGACGTCAATAAGGCCTGGGAAACGAGCAAGACTCGAAAAGCCCTCATCCTCGCACTCACCTACATCGTCGTGGTGATTTTCTTTTTCGTAACACACCTCCCGAACCCATTCATCAACGCAATCGTCCCATCACTAGGATTTTTCCTTTCCACCCTCTCCGTTTCTGTAGTAAAAGACTGGTGGATCAAGCATATCTACAAAAATTAAGTACAAAACTATGCCCCACATTCTCGCCAGACTCAAAAACGCGAAGTTTACCGAGGTGAAAGAAATGCTCACCGAGCATGCGCCAATTCACAAACAGTATGGACTCTACATGGAAAAGGTCTGGCAAAATGACGACGCAACAGACGAAGTGCTCTTTCTTTTCAGAACCGACGATCTCGCAAAATCCAAGGAATTTATCAAGAAAACTCACGACGAAGCTCGTGCAGAAGATCCAGATGTAAATCTCCCGCATATTACTTTTTTACAAGACTAATCCATGACTCGACTCGACGCATTTATCCAGGGAATAAAGGAAAATCCAGCAGAGCGCGAAATCAGAATGGCGCTAGCAGAGAATAGAGACAATGCCGCCACAAAAGTTGATCAGGATGGTCACTTGGGAGGGCAGCTCCATATAGAGGCAAAAAGAATAGTTCTCCTTGAAGAGGCAGAAAGAAATGGTTTGCGAATAAGTTTTGCAGGAAGAGTGGCTCGTGCCATGAAAGCAGCATGGCACGGAAAGCCTCCAGCAGAACAAAAACCACCACATCCAGCAGAGGCAAAAACAGTACGGAGCACGCTCACAAGATGTAAAGTGGAGGAAATGTATCCTTATCAATTTGGAGCCGGAGCCCGAAATATATCAGCCGCAGAATTCAATTAAAGATCTCGACTTCCTATTTTTTTGCCGGTCGAAAAAGATTGCAAGATTTTGATAATATTTTAGAACAAAAAGAGCGCATTCAACAGGAAAATCAGCTTTAAAATGGGCTCTTTTTTCGTGAAAGAGTAGAAGAAAGTCCTCCCCAGACAAGGAACAGATCCAAAGTCACGACATCCAGAACCCCCATCCTTGCCGCCAAAGCCAAAATCTGATATAATGGTGAGA